>JASFEJ010000013.1:0-16897 GCA_050124895.1 Dehalococcoidia bacterium | reverse complement strand
TTGCCTTTCTGGTAGTGGCAGTCACCGGGGTGGCAGCCGCAGACCAGAACGCCGTCGGCACCGGCCACGAAAGCTTTGAGAATCAATCTCTCATCAACCCTGCCCGTGCACATTACTCGTATAACTCTAACGTTGGGGGGATATTTCAGGCGGGAGGTGCCAGCCAGGTCAGCCCCGGCGTAGGAGCACCAGTTACAAAGGAAGCCGACTATTTTTGGCTCAAATTCGCCCATTATCACACTTCTTGGGCACAAAATTATAGCTTGCTTATTTGGTGACGGGATATGGTAAAATTAGAAAACCAAATAACGCCAGCCAAGAGCATAATACCCTACGGGGGTATGGCATGTCAATATCTAAATTAAAAATTAAGTGAGAGGTAAAAATGGCCGAAGAACCGGTATCCAAGGAAACATTAAAACAGCGTCTCAAAAAGGTAGAGGGCCAGGTTCGTGGTATTCAAAAGATGGTTGACAGTGGTCGCCAGTGTGAAGATGTTATCACCCAGCTGGCGGCGGTGCGCTCGGCTATCGAGGGTATTGCCGGTCTTGTGCTGAAAAACTACATGAAAATTTGCTTCGAGGGGGAGACGGCGACGGAGTGTGTCGATGTTGAATCTCTGGCTCGGGCTATTGCCATCTGGGGGCGGGTGCATGTTGGGGACTAGTAGGCCGATCAAGAGGAAAGCATAGCTAAGGGCCAGGCTCACTATCTTGGGCCGCCCAACACCGTCAGATATAAGGGGGCACCAGAACTATCTACTTAAATAAAACTAGCTAAGACTTGCCGCCCCCGGACCTTATATGCTCTACCTTCGTGCAGATGGCGAACAGCACCAGGAACAGAGCCAGGAATATCCAGAAGTCACCACCATAGCCGATGGCCGTGTCCGTACCCTTGGCGATCGCCGCCAGGATAGCGCAGATCCACCCCGCCACTCCAAAGACATACGAAATATGAAACTTACCCGATCCCATCTTTTCTGTCCCCCTTCTTCAATAGCGTTAGCTGCCTAATCTTTGATCCCCACGCTTAGTTTAGCGAATTATAGCACTACTCGATAAAAAATCAACAAAATACAAGGCGCCGCTTGAAGTATTTCACTAGTACTGAAGTATGTTCACTCGTACCAAAGTATGCTTCCAAAGGTGACTAAATAGCTATTACCTAAGTGGGAGAACACTGTTACACTTTCCTAGTTAGGGCCATCGTATGCTAGGCAGCCGAGTAGCTGCCAAGTAATTCTGAGGTACGAATGGAGAGACGTTTCAATGGAACAAACTAAGCTTGATACTATCGATGGTGCAGCCGGAGACTTTGGCAAGGCAGGTCTCCAGTATAGGACGAGTGAGGAGCCGCGACATTCTCAGCCTAAAATCGTGGAGCCAAGCGAGACAATTCCCGGGTCATACCTGAACATAATAACGAGTTTGGTTTACGCTTTGGAAGCCAAGGACAAATACACTAGTGGCCATTCGCGCCGGGTAGCTGTCATTGCTGCCGCCGTAGCCAAGGAGTTAGGGCTGCCAAAGCAAAGCGTGGACAAGATAGCCATCACTGGTCTTATACATGATATCGGTAAGATAGGCATAAGTGAAAGTGTTCTCAACAAACCGGACAAGTTGACTAACGACGAATATCAGCACGTGATATCCCACTGCGAGATAGGCGAGCGTATCCTACACCCCATTATAAAGGATGAAGAAATCCTGGATATGGTCAGGCACCACCACGAGCGCTATGATGGCACCGGTTATCCCGACGGACTATCAGGTAGAAATACACCCCTGGCATTTAAGGTTTCGACGGTTAGCGAAATCTACAGTCAGATAGAATCTAATCTGGCTATGGATAACATACTGTCCAAGAATGCCAGTATTCTGGCTATAGCGGATGCTTACGACGCGATGATATCTCCACGTTCCTATCGTGCTGCCTTATCGGCAGAAGCAGCTAAGAAGGAGATTAGAGAGGGGGCTGGCAGCCAATTTGACCCCGAGGTAGCCGCGGCACTACTGAGAATCACCGACTCACTCACTCCGCTGTTTCAAGAGGCACAGAACAGGACAGGTAAGGAACCGGAACGACCAGCCGAGGAGAAAACAAAGTTAGAAGCCGACGAAGCTGAAAAAGACATTAAGATCGAGACACAGGCAAGTAAAGAATCGGAGCGGCCAGCCGAAGAGAAGACAAAATTAGAAGCCGGCGAAGCTAAAAAAGCCACCAAGGTTGAGACACAGGCGAGGAAAGAAGCTACCCATGACGTTGGTGCCAAGATTTATGAAGGAAATGTTCTGCTAGTGGTACCACCGCCGGTAGCTCTTGAGCAAGCGAGACAATGTAAGGAATACCTAGAGCGGGTCGAGAACCTAAGAATATTATTTTTCGGTGCGTCAGCAGACGAAGGCTTTATAATCGCTGTTTCAGCACAGAAACCTGAGACTTTATTGCGCATCCTCAGCGAAATGTCTATGGTAGACAAGGCTATTAAGAAGTCTGAAAAGCAGATTTTACTAAAGCTAAAGGACAAGGCTGCCCATTAGCCATAAGAGTTAGCCAATATCAACCTGTCACGCGTGTCAGATTCCTCTCCGCTGAACCGCCGCCGGTTTCAGTGTCAGGGAGAGTACCAGCCCCACTATGATAGCCGCCATCAAGAGTCGGCAGTCACCGGTATTATATATCCCACTCATTGAATGACGACAATATGTTCTGGATACTCCCCTCGCCTTGACTTATAACACTCGAAAAGACTAACCTAGCTACAAGGAACAGCCAGGGGAGGAGCGGGTAATGTCAGCCAAAGAGGTAATCAAAAACAGTATCTGTTATATGTGTACCTCCGGCTGCCCGACCAAGGTCCATGTCCGTAACGGTAAAGCCACCAAGATTGATATTGCCGAAGATAAGGTAGCCTACTGTCCCCGCTGGCAGGCACAGCTGGACTTTATCTACCACCCCAATCGCTGGCAATACCCGATGAAACGCGTTGGCCAGAGAGGCACCGGCTCATTTAAACGTATTTCCTGGGATGAAGCCCTGGATACCATCGCCACCAATCTGCAAAAGGTCAAAGACAAATACGGGGCGGAGTCGGTGGTTTTCTGGATTGCCTATACTAAAGAGCCCCGCCCCTACTTCCACCGCCTGACTCACGCCTTCGGCTCACCTAACTATTGCACCGAGAGCAGCAGCTGCTTCTCCGCCACCTGGATAGCGTCAAATCTTACCTACGGCTCGGATTACTCGACCCTTACCGCCCAGAGCGGCCTCATCGAAGCGGAGACCAGGTGCAAGCTGGTTTGGAGCTCCAGTGTGAAGGAGTCAGCGCCACTGGTATGGCAGGATAACCAGGCAGCCATCAAGGAAGGCCTCAAGCTCATTGTGGTCGACCCCCGCCGCACCAGCGTCGCCTCTATGGCCGATATCCACCTGCAACTGCGGCCCGGCACTGATGGTGCCCTGGCGTTGGCTATGATGAACGTCATCATCAACCAGAATCTCCACGATAAAGATTTCACCGAGAAGTGGACAGTAGGCTTTGATGAGCTGAGAAAGCTGGTCCAAGAGTATTCGCCGGAGCGCGTGGCAGAGATAACCTGGGTTCCCGCCGCTAAAATCAGGGAAGCGGCGGTATTATACGCCACCCGGAAACCAGCCAAGATTCACCTGAGCGCCAACAGCACCACCCACCATGCCAACGGTGTGCAGAACCACCGGGCTATAATCCTGCTGGCCGCCATAACCGGTAACTTTGAAGTGGCCGGCGGCAATAGATTCAGCAGCTACGGGCTACCCATCACCAACGACATTACCCTTCACGAGCGAGTGGACGATATGCCACCGGGTGTAGGCTCAAAAAGGTTCCCCATATGGACCCAACGATACCGTGAGATGCAATCCAACGCCATATCTGACCAGATTGAAGGCGGTGACCCCTACCCCATCAAAGCCCTCTTCTCGGCAGGACTGGATATTCAGTTTTTCCCCAACCCCAAACGTATGGTCGAGAACCTGAAGAAGCTTGACTTCATCGCCGTTAGCGAATACTTCACCACGCCCGGTACACAACTGGCCGATATCGTACTGCCCATAGCCTCATGGCTGGAGCGCCCGATGCTATTCTCTGAAAGCGGAGAGCTGGTAAAGCTGGTAGAGCCAGCCATCGAGCCGGTGGGCGAAAGCTGGCCGGAATGGAAGATTTATTCCGAACTGGCCCAGAGATTGGGCTTCGGTGAGCTATTCTGGGACGGCGACTTTGAAAAGTGCCTCAACTACCGGCTGGAACCGCTGGGCATAACCTGTGATGACCTTAAGAAACACCCCGAAGGTATTAAACCCGCACTGCCGGCCAGGCCGGAGAAATACTACGAAAAGACAGGGTTTCAGACGCCCTCCGGCAAGGTAGAGATTGCCTCGGCCACCCTGGCCGAACACGGCCTGGAATCACTGCCGGTATATAAGGAGCCTCCCGAGAGCCCGTTAAGCCGCCCCGATTTGGCCGAAGTTTATCCACTGGTGCTGACTTCCGGGGCCAGAGTGCTGGCTTACACTCACTCACAATTCCGCAACATTGCCCAACTTCAGCGGATAATGCCGCAGCCGCTAGTTGATATAAATCCGGCTGACGCCAAGCCCCGGGGCATTAAGTCGGGCGACGCGGTAACGGTCAGCTCGCCCCGAGGCAGCATAAAGATGAAAGCTAACGTTACCGATACCATACTGGCCGGTGTGGTTTCAACGCCGCACCACTGGCCCGGTGAGGCTAACGTGAACGCACTCATCAATGATAAGAACCTCGACCCCATTTCCGGTTTTCCGCCCTTCAAGTCACAGTTATGCCAGGTGAGTAAAGCGTAACAGAAGGGTAAGCTAACCCAACTCGCTGACGATTTGACAACTACCCCAATATATTGTTTAATGCTTATAGCGTTAAAAAAACGCAATACTTTATATAGATAGGAATACAACTGTTTAGTCCTAGAGCCGCTATCCTGACCCTATATGGCGATTACCTCCTCAGCCGTGGAGGTGAGATTTGGATTGCCAGCCTTATCGAGATACTGAGCAACTTCGGCCTGTCCCAGCAGGCGGTACGCTCGGCGGTATCCCGTATGTGCCGTGGCGGGTTGCTTCAGATAAATCACGTTAAAGGCAAGAGCTATTATTCGCTGACCAAAAGCGGCTACGACTTGCTTACCGAGGGAGCCCAGCGCATTTTCCAGCGCCGTAAGTCCAAATGGGACGGCAACTGGAACATTGTCAGCTACTCCGTCCCGGAAACCATGCGAAAGGCCAGAGACAGGCTGCGCCTTGAGCTGGGACTGATGGGCTACGGGGCGCTAAGCGAGGCTACCTGGATTTCGCCCTACGACCTGACCAAAGAGGTGCAGAAACTAGTAAAGAGACTCGATATCGAGGAGTACGTCAATATCTTCAACGCCCAACACGAGGGCAATACCGACCCCAAGGAGATTGTCGCCCGCTGCTGGAATCTGGACAGGATACACCAGAAATACGCCGACTTCCTGACTGAATATCGCCCCAAGCTGGAAGAGCACCGGAAACGCCTAGAGGCCGGGAAAACAATCGAACCCAGCGAGTATTTCGTCGCCCGTTTCAACCTAATCCACGAATACCGCAAGCTGCCCTTCTTCGACCCGGACCTGCCCCTGGAGCTGCTCCCTAAGAACTGGTTAAGGCCCGAGGCAGCGGCCCTGTTTGACGAATACCACGCCTCGCTCACCGAGAAAGCCAACGAATATTTCGACTCGGTGTCGCCGAGAATACCCAAGGGCCAAGGCAATCCGGGACAGGAAGTCCCCAAGGAGTTGACGAAAGACCTGGCCGAGGCGGGAATCCATCTCCCAGCCTCTCCCCGGAAGCGGTTTAACAACGGAGCGCCGAACGGAATAGATAGAGAGTTGAATGATTCATAAACGGAAGGGTTATCTGGAGGCTATTTAACCCTAGGGGGTAAAGATGAGGTACGCAGAAACAGGATATAACCTAGAAATTGATTTAGCCACCGGCGACATCAAGAGGGTAGCCACTGACCCGGAAATGACCAAGCTACATCTTGGTGGTCTCGGCACCAGCGTCAAGATACACTGGGACAGGGTCCCCCCCAAAACCAAGCCCTTTGACCCGGAGAACCTGCTGATATTCAGCTCAGGATTGCTCAACGCCACGCCGGCCTTCAGTGCCAACCGCACCGTGGTTACCTTCGTTTCTCCCCAGTCGCATTTATTGGCCTACCCCATGATGGGTGGTTTCTGGTCGGCAGAACTCAAGTACGCCGGTTACGATAAAGTCATCTTCAAGAATAAGTCCCCCGAATGGGTCTATATCTGGATAAACAACGACAAAGTGGAAATACGCGATGCTGCTCACCTCAAGGGTAAGGGCGCCCTGGAAACCCAAGACCTTATCCGCACGGAGCTGAACCAGCCTAACGCCCAAGTAGCGGCTATCGGCCCGGCCGGTGAAAATCTAGTCTTCACCGCCTCAATCGAGCAGGGACGTTCCAGTGCCAGCCGCCTCGGCGGCGGCGCCGTCATGGGCGATAAGAAGATAAAGGCGGTGGCCGTCCGCGGCACCAAGGACGTTTACCTCGCCGATGGCGCTGCCTTCATGGAAGAAATGAAGGGCGTCCGGGACTATATAAATTTCCGCAACGAAAACCCCATCCCGGGGGTAATGACCATCCTGGCCGGTATCGGCTCGCCGCAGGAGATGAAACACACCGACGAGAAGTGGCACACGGAAAGCTTCGCCTGGGGAAACGCCCGCGAACGGAGAAGGGATTTCTGGACCGAGGAAATCGCCAAGTCCTGGGCCAAGACACAAAATGAAGGCATAAAGCGGCTGATAAGCTGCTATAATTGCCCGCAGCACTGCGGGGCCTTAATTTGCTACAAGGATACCCCCCACTACATGGCCAAGTGCTTCGGTAAGCTGACCTACGCCATGGCAGCTTATGTACAAAATCTGGACTTTGCTTGGAAAATCCTGCAGCGGGCCACGGAGTACGGCGTGGACTCGTTCTCCACGCCACAAATCCTGGCCTTCGGCGTCGAGCTCTACGAAGCCGGCATACTCACCGACAAGGATATGCCCGACTTCCCTAAGGACAACGAAAGCAGGTTTTACTACCTGCTCGACAAAGTGGCCCACCGCGAAGGCATCGGCGACGTTCTGGCCGACGGCACCTACTGGGCAGCCCGGAAGATCGGCAAGGGCGCCGAGGAGTTCGACCATAACACCATCAAGAAACACGAACAACTCCCGCTCAAGCTGGGCATGCTGGACCCCATTTACTACCTTATGTACTCCACCAACGAGAAGATAAGCATCACCCAGATTGAAGGCAACTGGCCCCAGGCAGCCTTCCCCACCAGGGAGCAGCGGGAAGCCTTCGTCAAGGACTGGCCCCAGCTCCCCGATGAAAAATGGAAGCAGTATCTACTGGACTGGGAGCCGCGGGGAGAGCACGGCAACCCCTACTTTCCGACGGCAGAGATGAGCTCTGAAATTGTGGACTGGATGGAGATGCTGCATAACATTGATGACGCCGTCTGCATGTGCGCCGGCATGTCCTCCTTCTGCCTGAAGCCGCCCTATCACATCCATAACTATCCCAGGATAATCTCGGCGGCCAGCGGACTGGAGCTAGACGAAGCCGGACTGAAGAAGATAGTCAACCGTAGCCGGAACCTGCACCGGGCGTTCAATAACATGAGAGGCATGACCAGAGCCGATGAGAAACCCCCTGAAGACCACTGGAAGAAGCGATACCCCGAGCTTGAGAAAAACCTACTGTCCACCTATTACAAGTTCAAGGGATGGAACAATAACGGTATTCCTACCAAAGAAAGACTGCACGAACTGGACCTGGACTACGTTGCCGAAGCACTGGAAAAGAAAGGAATCCTAAAAGATGGCCAAGATAAAAAAGACGATAAAGAAAATTAAGGTTGACGCCGATAAGTGCACCGGCTGCCGCTTGTGCGAGGTAATCTGCTCCGCTTCTCACGCCGAACCGAAATACAGCAGTAATAACCCGGCCCGGTCTCGCATCCAGATTATCCGCCACCCGCTGAAAGACATCTGGCTGCCGGTATTCGCCGGTGAGTACACCGCCGCCGAATGCATGGGCCGAGACCAGTATATTATTGATGGCAAGGAGTACGCCGAGTGCAGCTTCTGCCGGGCTTCCTGTCCCTCCCGGGAAATCTTCAAAGAACCCGATTCCGACCTTCCTCTCAAATGCGATATGTGCGAGGATGAGGATAAGCCCCTGTGCGTCGAGTGGTGCCTCAACGACGTCCTGACCTACGAAGAAAGAGAAGAGGAGGTCGAAGAACAGGTGGAGATAGAGAAGGTGGAGACGGGATTAGGCGCACTGATAGACAAATACGGAGTGGACAAGGTAAGGGACACCGTCAGCCGAATGTCCCAGAAGAGCTAAAAAAGAAAGTAAAGACAGTGGAGATTGTATCACCCTATAAAGAAGCCATAGACGCCATAAAAGAGGCCGGCGGAGAAGCCTACAAATACTGCTATCAATGCGGGATGTGCGATACCGTCTGTCCCTGGAACCGGGTCAGAAACTTCAGCATGCGCGGCATAGTCCGCCAGGCCGCCTTCGGCCTGCCCGAAATAGAGGGTGAGGATATGTGGCGCTGCACCACCTGCGGCCGCTGCCTCGATGCCTGTCCCCGCGGAGTGGGCACCATAGACGTCAGCATCTCTTTCCGCCGCATCGCCTCGGAGGCGGGTATTTCCCCGCCCCCCATCCACACCACCAGCGTCAACCTAGGCGCCGAGGGCAACCCCATGGGCGAACAGCGTGCCCAGAGGAACGATTGGGCTAAAGAGATGGACGTGAAACCCTTCGCCGAGGGCATGGAAATCCTCTACTTCGCCGGCTGCTACCCCAGCTACGACCCCAGGATAAGGAAGGTAGCCGTGGCCACGGCCAACATCCTGAAAGCAGCCGGGGTGAACTTCGGCATACTGGGCGATAAGGAGAACTGCTGCGGCGAAAGCATCCGCAAGGCGGGCGACGAGGAACTGTTCAAGCGCTTAGCCCGGGAAAACATCAAGACCTTTATCGACAGCGGGGTCAAGAGAATACTGGTCTCTTCGCCCCACTGCTACCATACCTTCAAAAACGAATATTCCGAGTTTATGGCCAACTTTAAGGTTGTCCATATGGCTCAATACATACTGGAGCTTATCAATGAGGGAAGATTAAAGCTCGACAAGAAAAAGAAGTATAAGAAAAAGGTCGCCTATCACGACCCCTGCTACCTGGGGCGGCACAACGACGTTTATGACGAGCCGCGCGAGGTCCTAAAGAAGGTGCCCGGCCTGAAGCTGGTCGAGATGGCCGATACGCGCCAGGACAGCCTCTGCTGCGGCGGTGGTGGCGGCGGCATCTGGATGGAGACGGCCAAGGGGGAAAGGTTCTCCGACTTGAGGATAGCCCAGGCCCAGGAGGTCGGGGCTAAAGTGCTGGCCACCGCCTGCCCCTACTGCATCACCATGTTCGAGGACAGCCGCCTGTCCTTAAAGGACAGCGAAGCCTTCGAGATTAAGGACATCACCGAGATTATCCAGGAAGTTATTTAACCGAGAAAGCGGACAAGGACTGAGTAAATGGGCGAAGAAACAGTTGAAAAACAGGTCGAAGAAATAGTCGAAGAACAGGCTGAAAAACCGGGCGTAGAAAACAGGCAAAACGGCGAATTCGGCGATATCATGATTGTCGGCGGCGGTATCAGCGGCATTCAGGCCTCCCTCGACCTGGCCACGGCCGGTTTTAAGGTCTACCTGGTGGAAAAATCGCCCACCATCGGCGGCCACATGGCCCAGCTCGACAAGACCTTCCCCACCAACGACTGCTCCATGTGCATCGAGTCGCCCAAGTTCGTGGAATGTAAACGGCACCCCAATATCGAGATACTGACCTACACCGAGGTCGACAGCGTGGAAGGGGAAGCCGGTGATTTCACCGTAACCGTGGTCAAAAAGCCCCGCTACATTGACGAAGAAAAGTGCACGGGCTGTACCACCTGCGTGGAATACTGCCCGGTAAAATACCCCGACCTTTTCAACCAGGAAATATCGGATAATAAGGCCATTCACATCTATTTCGCCCAGGCCATTCCCCTGGTAACTTACATTGACGAAAACTGCCTCTACCTCAAGGACAAGAAATGCCAAATCTGCTCATCGGTCTGCAAGAACGACGCCATAGACTTCAGTCAAAAGCCGGAGAAGGTAGAGATAAAGGTAGGCGCCATAATCCTGTCCCCGGGCTACGATGCCTTCGACCCCGGGGTGAGGGGGGAATACGGCTACGGCAAGTTCCAGAACGTGGTCACCAGCATGGACTACGAAAGGCTGCTCTGCGCCACCGGCCCCTACGAAGGCGAGATACTGCGCGCCTCCGATTTAAAGCACCCCCATAACATAGCCTGGATTCAGTGCATCGGCTCCCGGCAGGTTACTCCCGGCGGTAACAGCTACTGCTCCGCCGTCTGCTGCACCTATACCCAGAAACAGGTCATCCTGACCAAGGACCACGATGCCGACGCCAAGTGCACCATATTCCATAATGATATCCGCTCCTTCGGCAAGGACTTCGAGCGATTCTACCAGAGGACGGAGAACATGTCCGGCATCAGGTTCATCAGGAGCTACGTTTCGATAGGCCGAGAGATACCGGGCAGCAAGAACGTAACCATAAGATATTCCACCCCCGACGAGGGCGTAAAAGAGGAAGAGTTTGATATGGTGGTATTGTCCGTCGGCCTTAACCCGCCCGTCGGCTTTGAGGAGATGGCCCAAAAGTTCGGCATCGAGCTCAATGAGCACGGGTTCTGCAAGACCGAGCGGACCAACCCCATGGAGACCTCCCGCAAGGGAATCTTTATCAGCGGCGCCTTCGGTGGACCCATGGACATCCCCGAATCGGTGGTCACCGCCAGCGGCTCCGGTTCCCAGTGCGGCGAAATGCTTAAGTACCGGCGCGGCGGTCTATCCAAGCAGAGGGTATACCCCACGGAAAGGGACGTCTCCCAGGAAGAGCCCAGGGTCGGCGTATTCGTCTGTCACTGCGGCGCCAACATCGGCCGGGTGGTCGACGTTCCGACCACGGTGGAATACGCCAAGACGCTACCCAATGTCGTCCACGCCGACGAGCAGCTCTTCTCCTGCTCCACCGACTCCGCCCAGCAGATAGTTGACGAGATAAACGAGAAAAAGCTCAACCGGGTGGTGGTCGCCGCCTGTACTCCCCGGACGCACGAACCGCTGTTCAGAGACACGTTGCGGGAAGCGGGCATCAATCAGTATTACTTTGATTTCGCTAATATTAGGGAGCACTGCTCCTGGGTTCACTCCAAAGAGAAGGAAGAGGCCACCCAGAAGGCCAAGGACCTAATCCGGATGTCGGTGGCTCGAGCTTCCCTCCTGGAGCCATTGCAGGAATTCGACCTGCCCGTCGATAAGAGGGCGTTAGTTGTCGGCGGCGGCATCGCCGGCATGACCAGCGCTCTTTCCATCGCCAACCAGGGACACGAGGTGCACCTGGTGGAAAAGGAAAAGGAGCTGGGGGGCATCGCCCGACAGCTGCACTACACTATAGAAGGACTGGACGTACAGGCGTACCTGAGCGACATCATACGCCGGGTTTACCAAAACCCGCTGGTACACGTACATACCGATACCACCATCACCGACGCCACCGGCTACGTGGGCAATTTCATCACCACGGTTGAGTCTAAAGGCGAACCCTTTGAGATAAAACACGGCGCTACCGTCATCGCCATCGGCGCCGATGTCTACGAACCTAACGAATACCTCTACGGAGAAGACAAGCGGGTAATGACCCACCTGGAGCTTGAGGAAAAAATCACCAAAAAAGATAAAAAGCTTACTCAAGCCCAGAGCCTGGTGATGATTCAGTGCGTGGGCTGCCGCAACGAAGACAGGAACTACTGCAGCCGCATCTGCTGTCAGGAGTCAGTCAAGAACGCCCTGAAGCTAAAAGAGCTAAACCCCGAGATGGATATCTATGTGCTTTATCGGGACGTGCGAACGTATGGCTTCAATGAGGACTACTACCGTGAAGCCGCCGATAAAGAGGTTAAGTTCATCCGCTATGAGCCTGAGGACCCGCCGCAGGTGGAAGCGGCGACCTCGGAGGGCAAGGAAGTCCTCAAAATTACCGTGACCGACCCCATTCTGGGCAAGAAGCTGGCCCTGGACGCCGATTACCTGGCGCTGGCCGCCGCCGTTGTCCCCGCCGCCGGCAGTCAGGACATAGTCCGCATGTTCAAGGTATCTTTGAGCCCGGACGGTTTCCTGCAGGAAGCCCACGTCAAGCTGAGGCCGGTTGACTTCTCCGCCGAAGGCATTTACCTATGCGGTATCGCCCACTACCCCAAGCTCATGTCGGAGACGATAAGTCAGGCTTACGGCGCCGCCGGCAGGGCGCTGACCCTGCTAGCCAATGATACCGTCGTCGCCTCCGGCTCGGTCTGCGTGGTCGACGAGCAGAAGTGCCTGGGGTGCGGGGCCTGTGCCACCGCCTGCAGCTACGGTGCCATAGAGATTAAGGAGACGAAACAGGGCAAAAAGGCCGTGGTCACCCCCGTCCTCTGCAAAGGCGACGGCCTCTGTAACGCCAAGTGTCCCACCGGGGCTATTTCCCTTAAACACTATACCGACGAAGAGATATTCAAGCAGATTGATGCCGAGGTCCCCGACTCCTTAAGGGTCGAAAAGGAAACGGCTGGGGTTAGTGAATAATGAGCGACGGAACTGATTTTAAGCCGAGGATTTTAGGTTTTCTGTGCAACTGGTGCTGCTACGGCGGCGCCGACCTGGCCGGGGTTTCCCGTTACCAGTTCCCCCCCTACATAAGGGTGATAAGGGTGATGTGCTCCGGGCGGGTCGACCTGTCCTTCGTCCTCAGGGCTTTCTCCAACGGGACGGACGGGGTTTTTATCGGCGGTTGCCACCTCAACGACTGCCACTATAACACTCACGGCAACTTTGACGCCCTGAGCATGACCCAGCTAGCTAAAAAGCTATTGGAGCATGCGGGCATAAACCCCGATAGGCTGAGGATTGAATGGGTATCGGCCGGGGAAGGCATTCGCTACGCCGACATTATGACCGACTTCGCCGCCCAGATTAGTAAGCTGGGCCCCCTGGGCAGCAGCGAAGGGACCAATCGTAACGAACTGAAAGCCAAACTCAAAGAAGTTGACAAGCTGGTGCCCTACATCAAGCTGGAGAAAAAGGAGAAGCTGGCCTCGCACCTGCCCGAAGAAGCCGACTACCTAACCCTCTTCACCAAGGAAGAGGTGGAAGAATTACTCAGCGAGGCCCCCTCGTATTATATCGACCCGGAAAAGTGCCAGGCCTGCGGGATTTGCGCCCGGAGATGCCCCGCCGAAGCCATTATCGGCGGCAAGGGCCTGATTCATATCATCGACCAGGCGAAGTGCATAAAGTGCGGCACCTGCGCCGAAGCCTGCCCGCCGAACTTTGAAGCCGTTAAAAAGCTTGCCGCCAGTGAACCGGTGCCTCCCCCTCTCCCCGAGGAGAAAAGAACGGTAACCAGAAAGGGTAAAGAGGCGGAATAAAGACCGCACCTCTACAGCGGCAGGCTGAAGCTGAAGGTCGAGCCTCTCCCCTCCTCGCTCTCCACCCGTATGTTGCCGCCGTGAGCCTCGACGATGTGCTTGGCGATAGCCAGCCCCATGCCGGTGCCCTCCTCGGCGCGGGCCTTATCCCCCTTATAGAAGCGCTCGAAGACATGGGGCAGGTCTTCGACAATCAGGATTTTGGCCATTAGCTCTAAGGGTAGTATAAAGCCAAAGCCGTGGACTGGCAAATGGGGCAGGGCGATGCGGCTTAGTAGACCTCCTCGCCGTAGACCATGTGGTAGCCTTCCTTTTTAATCATGGGCATCACTTCCTGCAGGAATTTCTGGAACTCCGGCGTGGTGGTGCCCTTCTGGTAGAACTCATCCAGGTTGTCCGAATGCAGGATGCCGATGTAGGTATAGGGAGACTCCCCTCCCACCACCGCCCCCTTTACCCTGACCAGCTCGAACTTGGTCACCGAGGGCAGGCTCTCCAGGAAAGGCCCTTTAACCTTTTTAACGTAGTCCAGGTACTGCTCATCGGTCACGCCGTCGGCCAGGTTGTAGACAGAAATTTCCTTGCCCATTTTGCACCTCGTTTCGGGATTTTCTTCGTTGGTGATGTTACTATAAAGGCTTCGGCTTGGCAATAACCCCTCCCCCCTCATTGCACCCCATCCTGTTTACTGCTACAATCAGGCAGGTTCCGGTGCTCGAAACAACCTGACCGAAAGGGGGTTGCTATGACTGCCCAACCGCGAGACTACTCCATCCTCGACAAGCTCAACCTCGAAAGGAAGCCCGTCGGCGTCAAGTTCCTCTCAATAAGACCCAAGGGCATCGCCCGCATCGCCAAAAGCCTCTCCTTCTGCGAGATGTTCAAGGAAGCCCAGACTGCCCCACCCTTCTACGTTCAAAGAGAAGACCTGCACTGTATTGAGCCGCTGATACTGGGCATGGAAGACGCCCACCCCTACCTAAACGGCGAGATTAATATGACCGTCAGCGGACTCGGCTACAGCATGAAAGCCCGCGGCGTGCTCCCCGACGGGCTACTGATTATCACCGTCCCCTTCGACCTTCTCTCCGGGCTGATAGATAATCTCAAGGATATGGAGTGGGAGCCCTACTGGTTCAAGCTGGGCCGGGACAACTTCATCAAAGAGGTTAAGAAGAGAAGCGGCGAGATAGAGGAAGCGCTGGCCAAGGACTGATTAGCCGAAAACGTCTTAGTGACGGCTATTCTTAGCCATTTCGATAGCCCGGCGGCGGGGGCTATCCAGAAGCAGCTTGATGGGGATAAAGAGGAAAGCGGCCACCGCGTAGGTAAATAACAGCCACTCCTGATGAACGGCCAGTATGGCGGCGATAGAGGCGCCGCAGAAACCGCAGCCCAGGCGCGAATTACGGGCGAACAGGAAAAAGGCGCCGTAAACGAGCAGCCCGCCCAGCGTCGGCAAGGGAAACATGACCGACATCGTCCCCAGTGTTGAGGCCGTCCCCTGCCCGCCCTTGAAGCCGGCAAAGATGGGGAAATCGTGCCCCAGGATAACCATAGCGCCGGCGGCAAACAGCCAGACCAGCTCAAACCCCAGCAGATAAGCCAGCAGTACGGGCAGCGCGCCTTTAAAGAAATCGATGACGGCCACCATGACGCCGAATTTGGAGCCGATGGAATGGTAGGTGTTGCGCGCCCCCATGTTGCCGTCGCCGATAGTGCGTATGTCTATGCCCTTAAACCTTCGGGAAACGATGACCGCCGTGGGTAGAGAGCCCAGAAGGTAGGCGAAAACCAGAACGGCCGCTATCTTGATGATTTCGATGGGTTCCATTACTCCTCCGTTATATACATAGGAGTCCTATGTAATTTTACCACGTTAGAAAAAATTTGGCTATTTTAACGCGACGGCAAACAGCCGGGGAAACCAATAGCCGCCCCTTCTCGGAGCGGCTATTATTGGTCGTTGTACTAGCCAGCGCTATATGCAGACAAACGTCTGCCGATAGAAGAAGCTAGATAAACCTCCCCTTCCTCAGCGCGCCTTTGAGGTAGCCGAGGAACTCCTCCGCCTTCTCCTTAGGCGGCTTGGTGACCAAGCTCACGATAACGAAAAGCGGGACGCAGACGACAAAGCCCCACACCCCCGGCCACCAGCCCAGCGGCTTTTCACCCGTCACCTGGAAGATTAGGACGATAATAGCGCCGACAATCATGCTTACCATCGCCCCTAGCGCCGTCCCCCGCTTCCAGAAGAAGGCACCGAATATTGTCGGCACCGCCATCAAAAGGCCCGCCGAAGCCGCCGAGGAAAGCGGCGCAATCATACGGTTAAAGGCTCCCCCCGCGTCCTCGAAGGGGGCTAACCCCGCCGCCCACCAGGCGAAAACGAAGGCGATGATGGCCATAATGGGGATAACCCACTGCCCCACCCTCAGCTCTCTCCTCTCCGAGACCTTAGGATTAATCAATCCCTTGTGGATGTCACGCGCCCAGACCGAGGAAAGAGTAAGCAGGATGGAATCGATGGTGGAAATGGCCGCCGCGGTGATGCCGATCATGACCACGATAGCTAAGCCCGTCGGTATGATGGACTGGTTAAGCAGAGTGGGCGTGGCCAGGTCGGCGTTCTCCAGCCCCGGCACCAGCAACCGGGCGCCGAAGCCCCAGAGCACCGATATCAGCGTATAGAGAAAGCCGAAGATGAGGAAACCGCCCAGCATCTGCTTCATGGCGGTCACCGACTTGGGGATAAAAAGACGCTGGCTCACCTGGGGGTTGGAGATTAGGAAAAAGAGCCAGGGCAGAGCCAGCCCGATAAACATGTTCAGGTTCCACGAGCCACCCGAGGTGGGCACGGTAAGTAAGTCCGGCACTGACGACTCCAGCTTATCGAAAAAGGCGCCGAAGCCGCCCAGGGCGTTGATGACCACCCCCAACACCGCCGCCGAGACGACAATCATGATTATCGCCTGAAAGGCGTCCGTCCAGGCCACCGAGCGCAGGCCGGCAATGCTCGACCAGGCGATGGCGCAAACGGCGGCGATGACAATCCCCCACCCCACCGCTATGGCCCCCCCACTGATGCCGTTCATCAGGTAGCCCACGCCCATAAGCTGGACGGCGCCGTAGGGCACCAGAAAGATTAGGGCCAGGATGGCGGCGGTCGCCCCCACCCCCCGGTTCTGATAGCGGTCGCTTAAAAGTTCCATGGGCGAGACGTAGCCGAACTT
>JASFEJ010000012.1:0-16953 GCA_050124895.1 Dehalococcoidia bacterium | reverse complement strand
GAAGAGAGTGTAAGAGAGTATAGATTGATTCGGTTTACGTTAATCCCCATGCTGGCAGCTAAGTCAGGGTCTTCTCGCATCGCTTCCAAGGCCCTACCAAAACGGGAGCGTTCCAGTCTGAAGATAAAGACCCCAACGACCACAACCGATATATAAGATAATATTTCTACGTAACTAACTCGTGGCATATAGAAGCCAACTGACCCGCCCAAAAAGTCCAAATTTCTGATCACTGATTGAATCATAAAGACGAGGGCTATAGAAGCCATGCCCGCGGCTATGCCCTTAGTCCGAGCCAGTCCCAAGGCGGGTAGTACGCCGACTATGGCACCTACTAATAATACCGCAATCAGCACCAGCCAGAGCGGCCAGCCCATTTCCCGAACCATAAAGGCGGCGAAATAACCACCAATAGCCATGCTGTAGATTGGCCCGGCGTAAAGCAGCCCGCCCTTCATGGGTATGTAAAATGCCCATGTAAGCAGTAAGTAAACGATGGTAAACTGTATGAAATATGCTGTAGTTGCTGACATCGCTAGCTGCCCTTCTTAAGCTCCTCGCAGAACACTGCGCCTAAAATTCCACTTTGATGGTTCCAAATTTACTCCTATCGAATTCTAAAGTATTCTAAAGGTTGTAGCTTACCCCATAATTTCACGCTTGGGTTCCAAACACTCCTCGCGGCCTGGTTATGATAACTATCATTACCGCCCCAAAAACGATGGCCTCAGTCCAGCGTCCGGGCAGATAAGCCGCCACTAAAGCTTCAGCCACACCTATAAGCAAAGCACAAATTACTCCGCCCTTTAAATTGCCCATGCCGGCAAAGAGAGCCACGATGATCGCCTTGATAGCCAAAGAGTCACCGAGGGTTGCTGACGCGGATCCCAGGGTCATAGCCATGAACACTGCCGTGACGCCGGCTAACAGCCCGCCTATAGCGAAACTATAGATGCCCGCCTTGTTCAAGGGAACCCCCAGCAGACGTGATTTACTAACGTCCTGGGCGACCGCTCTCATAGCTCTACCCTCTTTGTGGCGATACAAGAAGTAAAAGAGCAGGATTACAGCGACTATAGTTCCAAGTATGGTATATACATGGGCTAGTGAGAAAAAAATGGGGCCGGCCTGGAAGTAAGCCCCTCCCCCCACGATGCTCGAGGGGAAGCTAACGGGAAGCCCGTTATGTATTTGATGCGACATTACCTCCGTAATTATTATGGAAATGCCCATACCTAATATCAAGCTCTCCAAGAAAGCTTTTCGCTTGGCCAGAGGACGGAAAAGAGGCTCAGTAGCAACAACTAACACGATAGCGGCCACAATACCGGCCATAGCCGCCAGGGCAAAATTATTGTTCGTCTGTTGCAAAACCATCCAGGTTATGAACATGCAGAGTACCATGATGTGAATATAGGCGAAATGAACGACACCCTTAACCAAAATGATGAGGTTAATACCCACCACAATCAAAGAGTAGATACTGCCTATCGCCAGACCATTTATTACCTGAGCAACAAATACGTCCATAATAGAATGCCCTTCTACAACGAAACTAAACTTTGCCTAGGTAAGCTTGCTGCAATCGGGAGTCACGGGCAAGTTCCTGAACAGTGCCCTCGAATACGATACTACCGACTTCGAATATGTAAGCCCTGTCGGCACATTGCAATGCTTTGCGGGCGTTCTGTTCAGCCAGCAGGATGGTTTGTCCCTCCTTTTTTAAATCTAGTAATATATTAAAAAGTTCACTTACTACCGATGGGGCTAACCCCAGTGATGGTTCATCCATCACAATCAGCTTGGGCCCCCCCATCAGCGCACGACCGATGTCCAACATCTGCTGTTGCCCACCGCTCAGCATACCAGCCGCCATGTTCTTACGCTCCGCCAAGATGGGGAATCGCTCAAAGACCCAATTCAGGCGTTGGCTTATATCACCCTTGACATGGTAAGCCCCCAATTGAAGATTCTCCATAACTGTCATCAGGGGCATAATACCCCGCCCCTCAGGAACCACGGAGATTCCCGAACCCACAATGTAATCAGTTGCTTTCCGCGTAATGTCACGGTCTAGGAACCAGATGGAGCCTTTCTTAGCCCGAACTACGCCAAGCACCGCCGCTATAAGAGTTGACTTCCCGGAACCATTAGCTCCAAGCAAGGCAACGAACTCACCTTCATTAACTTCAAGGCTAACCTGCCTGATGGCGTTAAGCTCACCATAAGATACGGACAGGTCCTCCACCCTCAAAACGCTCCGTTCAGTCTTTGCCAAGATAAGCCTCCACTACCTGGGGGTCGTTTCGAACTTGGGCAGGCAACCCCTCAGCAATCTTCTTGCCAAAGTTTATAACGGTAATCTGGTCTGAAATTCCCATAACCAGGTTGACATCGTGAGCCACCAAAACAACGGTTAGCCCCATATCATCCCGTATCTCCCGGATTAACCCATCCACTCTTTGCGTTTCTTCTCTGCCCATGCCAGCCGTAGGTTCATCAAGCAACAGAAGCTTTGGTTCGCTGGCCAAGGCACGGGCTATCTGCAAAAGCTGACATTCTACCCAGGCCAGCTCACCCGCCCACCTATGAACTGAATCTGCCAAACCGACAAATTCTAAGAGCTCTAATGCTTTCTGCTTTATCTTTGTCTCCTGTGTAGAACGGGTGAAAGGCAAGCGGAAGAATGTCCCCAATAAATCCATTTTAGTACGGCAATACGTGCCGAGTACAATATTGTCCAAACAATCCATATTAGGTACGAGCGTCGCTCTCTGAAAGGTGCGACCAATACCCATACCAGTAATAACGTATGGTTTAACGTTCGTTATATCAGCTGAATCAAAGTATATTTTGCCCTCGGTAACTGGTAGCAAACCAGAAACCACATTAAAGAAGGTGCTCTTACCAGAGCCATTAGGGCCAATAAGCCCGTGGATTTGTCCTGTTTCGACATTGATATCCAGTTTGTCAATAGCACGAACACCACCAAAATGCTTACTCAATGCCGATGTTGATAGTATGCTGCTCATGGTTCTGTACGTTATCCGTACCCTTCCCTGAATTTGCTATATCTCAGTCTATCACCTATCCAACATTAGTCATCGCATCTTCTGCCCTAGATACCTAGATTAATTACATGCCACACACGTTGATATATCCACGTACCCCTCTCCCTATCCTTAAGGATAGGGAGAGGAATACGTTTCCCGGTTCCAAGCCCGGGTTCACAATGTCAAAACAAATTATTCAGAGGATACGCCAACCAGCACCAAATCGTTGTCCACTATTTGGTACGTATACACGGGGGATACTTTCAAGCCTTCAACGTAGTCAAAGGTACCACCAGTCATGCTAGGTATACCCGTAGCATTCCACAGGTAATCCCGTATCGCCTGTCGCTCTTCAGCCCGCTTTTCTGGGTCACCCGTTACCCCTGTGGCTTCAATTGCAGCCTGGAAAGATAACACGCCTTCACATTGACCATACGTAGCCGGCGTCCAGGGGCGATTGCCATCATGGGCGGCACCATAGGCTTCTACAAAAGCTACCCAGGTGGGGTCTGTGGAAGTATAGTCTATACAATCCCATACGTAGGTGCCCTCGGTATAGCCTGCGCCGAGCTCAAAGAAGGTAGCGCCCAGGGCTACGAAGGAGCTTAGTATTCTATTGCCATCAGTCATCCCGCGCTCGTACATTGCCTTGCAGAAATTCGCCGCGTCGGCACTGAAAAGAATGTTGATATAGCCATCGGCCTCTAGTGCCAAAGCCTTGGTCGCTATGGGACCAAGGTCAATGGCGCCGGGAGGGCTAACTTCAATGACTTCTTTGACCTCTATCCCCAAACTTTCACATTCAGCCTCCGCCGCTCCGCCCAGGGTGGGGAACAGCTCGGGTGTATACAGGATTACTACGGACTCAAAGTCTGGATTGAGACTGAGCCATTCACTTACACTGATTTTGGTTGTATCATCAAGGTCAGACCCACTCTTAAGACCCCACGGCGCATACTCAGCCCGCTGTTCCTCATTGGAAAACGCGGCTATGAAGGGAATGCCCTCTTCAGCTGGTAAGTAAGAAGCCGCAGCAACACCGATGCCACCCGACGGCCCCAGTATCATCAATGGATCCAACTCAAGTGCTTCTGTCATCGATGTTACCGACGTAGGCGCATCCGTGCCCTCATCAAACAAAGTGACCGTGATGGGGATGCCGTTAACGCCACCATCGTCATTTATCTGGTTCGCTATGAAGTTTGCCGACCAATTCATGTCAAGGCCATAGGCCGCTGCCGGTCCCGTTACCGCCGTCAGTTGTGGAAGATGCCACTCACTAATCTCAGGCTCAGAAGAAGAACAACCGGCAATACCAGCAACACTAGCCACCAGAAGGGCTAATACCATCACCACTACTAAACCAAAACTTTTGCCTTTCATGTTACCTCCTTTTAAAGTTCAGAGTACAGGTTGTTTAGATTACAAACCTCACATACAGCAACCTCCTTTCTCATCAGAGAAGTGTAGCCGTAATAAAGCTAGTAAAGTCAACCCAGACCGATGAGCGGCTTATTTACCTTATCGCCTATTTTTTAAAAGCGGCCGGTATTTCGGTGTATTTGGATACATACTCATCGGCAACAAGAATAGGTATCGAGAAGAATGGCCTCTTTATATTCTTGTAGACGATTGGTAAATGAACCACGCCACCCGGGACATAAACCACGGACGGTTCGGTGATTACATATTTTTCCGCCTCATCGCCTTCGCCCATCCAGAACTCGACTTCGCCGCCCAGGTCTTTGTTATCGTCTGGATTAGTCCCGACGAAAAGCCAGTACTCGTCTTGCGCGTGCGAGTGCGGCAAATCCTCAACGTGATCAAAGGGAGGCGGGCCGACCAACTTATTGCCAAAGCCCCATCCACAACCCGATTTGAAGGGATACTGCATAATCGCTATGAACGGGACTTGGGGGATAGCCCTTTTATCGAGCAGTATAGGCTCCCTCATCGTTTTGCCGTATTCGGGATGCGTAATCCCCGTGGGATTAAGTTTTTGAATATTTTTTGCGTACTTACCTGCCATTTGTTTTTGCTCCTTTCTCAAATTTTGATATGACTTAAACAAGCCACACCCAATACTGGGCGGTAAACCAAGCTATTAAGAATATAAGGTCTTTTAGCTACCGACCAGTATATTCCTCTAAACTATAATCTCCGCAGCTCCACCTCCCTCCTGAAAACTATATAGTGTAGGTTCTATCGACTTATCTATCTTTTGAAGGCTGGTGGTATCTTAGTATACTTAGGTGGCTTATGAGGCCCAACGACAATAGGTATCGAGAAGAAGGGCCTCTTGACATTCTTGAAGTATACCGGGCAATGGGACACGCCCGCCGGGACAACGACTGCGGATGGCTCGGTAATTATATACTTCTCGGCCTCATCGCCTTCGCCCATCCAGAACTCGACTTCGCCGCCCAGCTCTTTATTATCTTTGGGATTGGTACCGATGAAAATCCAGACCTCGTCGTAATCGTGTGTATGCGGCTCATCCTTCACATCCAGACCAGGCGGGTTTACCAATGTTAAGCCAAGTCCCCAGCCACAACCCGATTCGCATATTAACTGCGTCACCACCTGGATTGGAGCTCCTGGGTAGGACGCTTCGTTAAACAAGAGGGGCTCTCTTATCTTCTTATTGTATTCGGGATGTTGAATCCCCGTGGGCTGTAGTTTGCTAATATATTTTGCGTATTTTCCTTGAGCCATTTGGTTTTTTCTCCTTTCTTAAATGGGGGCCACTCGAGCTTATTTTTTCCGGGCCTTAGCCATATTTACAAACTCTTCAACTCTGGACTCAAACTCCGCAGCCGGCACAGCTGCTGGATCTACGAAATCGGTGGGGAGGATGAGGGTGGGCACCCCCAGCTCCTTCTCCGCTATGTCAGAGATTAGCCCGGCTGGGGAACCAAAATGCAAACAGCTCTGCTGGCAAATGATGGCGTCAGCCTTCAGGTCTTTACACATGCCAACAACCGACATCGCCTCTGCCAGACTCCCCTCCGGCGCGCCGAAGAACAGAGCCCTGGCCTCTTCCTCAAGCGGAGCGAGCTTCCTCCCGAATTCCTTATCATCACCCCAGAAGCCCGGGCGGGACCCCGGGAACACCGAGGAAACCAAGGACACGTTGAGGCGATCCAAGAGAGGGAATATGTTCACGTAGACAGGAATGGTGAGCACCCAAATAACACGTAATTCCTCCTTCTTGTCCACTCCCTTAGCCACCCGCTCTTCAAGATCTTCCACACGCTGGCGCCAGTATTCCAGCACCTTTTCCGGAGTGCTGTAGAGATAAGGGTCAAAGTGCATGACATTTGACTCGTAGCTCTCTATGTTGCTCATGGGAAGGGGCGTCTTTTTTCTCAGCTCCCATTCCTTCATAAGATATTGGTGGAAAATGCGGTATGTTTCGATGATTTCTTTATGCTTGGCCTCGTCGTATTTGAGGCCGGGCACATTCTTTTCCACAAATTTGATGAGCCCACCCAGCTGGTCGGCCAGATACTTTATACTCTCTTCATTATATTCATGAGGAATATCCACTTCGAAAGTGGGCTTTCCCTCGGCGTGGTGTTCGGCAAACACCTTCAAGTGGAACATTAAAAGACGGCAGATTCCCTCGGGACATACCACGCCAATACCCGGGGAGGGAGGGAGTTCTCCAAGCTCAACCGCGGCGGTGGGCAAGGTGAAAAATTCACACGTGTAATCGGGCAGACCCATCTCACGAGCCTTTTGCCTATATCTTTTAGCGTCTGCCGGGTCGGGAAACACGAAAACAAGGTCTTCATATACCACCCGCCGTGTACCCAAGGCTCTAGCCAGGCCATTGGTGGGGAAGTGCGTCATGAGGGGCTTACCCTCCTGCCACTCTTGCAGTATTTCCTTATAACCCTCGAGCTCGATCTCGTGCCCCAGTCGGGTAGACTTCATGGCGTTGGGGTCGGGGTTTTTGTCCATCTCCTGTAAAATGCTCTCGGTATTTTTTATCAGTTTCTCCAGGATATTCATTATGCTATCCTCTTTCTCTGCTTTTATCTCTTTTATTTACTCCCCACTATCTCTAAGAAGGCGCCTATCCTCGTCTTGAGCTGGCCCGCATTGGCCAGGTGGTAATCCCGCTCAAAACTCATTGAGGGGATACCCTCTTCCTTCAACCAGCGCTCCAAAAATGGCCTACGGAACTCTCGTGGGTAATCGTACCAGTCAAGCAACTCCAATACCCCATCGATGTTGAATTCCTTAACCCACTTCACCAACTGCTTCTCTTGCCCGCGCCAGTCGAACATGCGGGGCGACTGATTCTTGATATAGCGTGCCGCCAGTGCCTGGGCAGGGTCACCACCGTCACCGGTAGTCTCCCAGCAATAGCGGCTACCATTATCCATATCGTCCATGACCACCAGACAGCCCGCTTCCTCTACCAGGTCTACGTAAGCGGGGTTGTCCAGTTGATCGCTGGACAACAGTAAGCGAGGATGAGTATGCTTGACATTCGCCTTCCTTGTCTCCAGGTAAGGCATCAACTCCTCAAGCTTCTTGTTGAACTCGTCTCTCGGCATGACCATGGCCGCATTCACTATTGCCATGGCCTCGCCGCCGGTTACCGGTGGTACCTCTTTCTTTCTCAGCTCGTAAAGCTTCTTCAGCAGCGTATAGCTCTTATCATACACAGCTATGGCATCACGCAGCTTATTGTCATCCACCTTCATCTTGGCAAACTCTCCGATAGCGCCTATGAACTCACGTATCTTAGTGGTGAACCTCTTCCGGGCCTTCTCATTGTCAAGGTGTGGTACCTCGAGGAAATAGGTAAAGGGTTTCTTGCTAAGATGCTGCCAGTAATCCCGGAAATGGACAAAGTCCTCATCGTAATCACTGCACACCATACCGTCAAGAAAGTCCAGCTCGCCTTCTATCAGCGACTCCATGACATGGTTAAGAAAGGAATTGGCACGAAAGTACCGATAAAACATGGCCCGGGAAACATCCCCTTGCCGTGTACCCTGAATCCGCCAGGGCAGCATGCCGGCGGCGTAAATAACCTCCTCGGGAACCAGGTTATCCAGAACGCCGATGACCTTCTTACCCTGCTTCTGCCACTCCTGTGCCCATTTGGTCCTGTTCTTCGGGTCGCCGGCGCTCACCAGCTGCTTAAGCTTATCTTCCATACGACTCATGTCCTTTCGCTTTATAGCTCTTTAGAGCTATTGATTACTCACAAGTAATGCTAAACAGACAGTCGTTCCCCCGCCTGTTTAAAAAATATCTCTGCTAAAAGTACCACGCCGAAAGTAATGAAAATATAAGCGGATGTGTTTTACATTACAACAGCCTATCGACCACGGCCTAAAGTCCGTTAGTCATCTCGGGCATGGTTTGGCACCATTCCTCTAGTCTCTGTTGATAAATCTCTATTTATTATTGATTCTCTCTAGCAGGCCTATTAGGCCATCACGCCCCCTTCCTCTCAGACTTACTCACGTGAGCTTAAGAATCTCACCGGCTTTACTCTAGCAATATTGGTTTCTCAAAAAAACCAACCCACCTACATCTCCCGAAGCAGGTCAGGCTATCGCTACTATAAAGCTGAGATTACCAAAATCAGAGCCTTCAAGGATTATGCTCGTGAATACTCAAACCACGTATTAAGAGTGATACAGCACAAGTATATTTACCCCAGCCATAATTCTCAATACTCGAAAACCGTGATTTATCCTTAGCAAAGAGCTTGCTTACGTATAGAAGTTGATGTCTTTAACAGTCAGGGCGGCAGAAGCCGGCAGGCAGTGCGACTCCTGCCGCCCTGGTCGGGAAGTCTATTCAAACCTCACCCTTTTCGGGCCAGAACCATCTCGACAAAATCGACAAGTTTGGCTTCGATCTCTGCAGGCGGTGCGAATGATTGGTCAAAAAGCCTGTTCCCAAAAATGAGGGTCGGTAGCCCTAGCTCTTTCTCTACCGTATCAGCCACCATTCTAGCTAGACCGCCAATATGGGCACAGCCTACAGCCTGAGTGTAGACGACGGCGTCAGCGCTCACGTCTTTACACATGCGAACGCAATCCTTCGCCCAGTCTTGACTCTTATAATTATCCTCTCCGAGCAGGAACTTGGCTTCTTGCTCGAGCGGCGTGAGTTCCCTCCCGAATTCCTCCTTGCCCCCAAAGTTTGGTATCCAGCCATTAAATATGCCCAGTGGCGGCAACCACATTGCCGTTATCGATACCCCGCGTTCTGCCAACATAGCCGGGATATCCATATACAAAGGCAAGACGTTCAACCAGAGAAGCCGCAATTTCTCATCCTTTTTCACCCCTTTGTCCACCCGCTCCTGAATATCCTCCACGCGCTGGCGCCAGAATTCCAGTACCTTCTCCCTATCGGGGAAACGGGAGGGGTTGAAATGCTCTGAGAAGACTAGGGTTTCGTAGTTGTCCATCGGGAAAGGAATGCTTCTCCTCAACTCCCACTCAGCCTTGGTATAGTCTACCCACCGGCGCTGTTGGTCTATAATTTCTCGGTGCAGGTCAATGTCATATTTGAGGCCCGGCAATTGCTCTTCGGCAAACTTGGCAAACTCACCCAGCTGGCCGGCCAGATATTCGATTGAATCCAAGTTGTAGCCCTGAGGAATATCAATGTCAAATGTCGGCACATCGAAATACTGGAAGAAGGCCTTCATATGGTACGTCCAGATGCGGCAGGCTCCTTCAACACCCGTCGTGCCAATAACCGGGGTGGGTAACTGCCCAGACGCGGCCGCGGCGGCGGGTAAGGTGAAGACATCACACATGTACTCGGGCATCCCCATGTCATCGGCTATTTTATAGAGTTTCATGCCCTCTTCGGGCGGGATCTGAGCACAAAGTATAATATCCTGAATTAATGCGGGAATGGCGCCCAGTGCTCTGGTCAAACCATGAGCTACGGGGTGTACTATGATAGGAGGCTTACCTGTCTTCCCGGCTTCTAACAGCTCGTGATATTGAGCGAGCTCAAGCTCCAGCCCCAGTTTGTCTGACTTCATCCGTCCGGGATCGGGGTTCGCCTCCATATCCTTAATTGCATTCGTGTTCTTAACTATCAACTTTTCCACAAGGTCCATCTTCATTATTATGATATCCTCCTATTTGAGCTTTTGTTTAATGTCAAATCTCGCCCTGTTTACTTGCCCAGTATCTCTAAAAAGGCCCCTATTCTCGTCTTGAGCTGGCCGGTATCGGCCAGGTGGTAATTCCGATCAAAGCTCATAGAAGGCACTCCCGCCTCCTTCAGCCAGCGCTCCAGATACGGCTTGCGGAACCCTCTAGTGAAATCGTACAGGTCAGACAATGCCAGGACCCCGTCGATATCAAATTCTTTGGTCCACTCTATCAATTTGTCCGTCTGCTCACGCCAGTCGAACATGCGAGGCGCCCGGTTCTTGAGATAGCGTATCGCCAGTGCTTCCGCCGGGTTCTTGCCGGCACCATCGACCTTTTCCCAGAAATACCGGCTGCCGTTATCCAGGTCATCCATGGCCACCAGACAACCCGCTTCCTCTACCAGGTCTATGTAAGCGGGGTTATCCATCAGGTCGCTGGATAAGAGTAAACGAGGATGGGTATTCTTGACATTAGCCTTACGTGTCTCCAGATAAGGCAGCAGTGCCTCCAACTCCTTGTTAAACTCATCCCTCGGCATGACCATAGCCGCCATAGTTATGGCCATAGCCTCGCCGCCGGTTACCGGCGGCACTTCCCTCTTGCGCATTTCGTACAGCTTCTTCAGCAGGGTATAGCTCTTATCATATACAGCTATAGCATCACGAAGCTTATTATCATCAATTTTTACCTTGCCCAGCTCTTCCATCTCCTCGATGAAGTTTCTGATCCGGCCAGTAAACCTCTTCCGGGTTCCCTCCGAATCCATGGTCGGAACCTCGACGAGATAAGTTCTTACCTTACTTACATGCTCCCAGTAGTCGCGGAAGCGCACAAAGTCTTCATCCCGGTTGCTGCACACCATGCAGTCCAGGAAGTCCAGTTCGCCATCCAAGAGCGACTCCATGACGTGACTAAGAAAGTTTATGCCGTGAGGAATCCGGTACACCATAGCCCGGGAAATATCCCCTTGCCAGGTACCCTGAATGCGCCAGGGCAGCATCCCCGCAGCGTAGATGACCTCCTCGGGCACCAGGCTGTCCAGGACACCGATGACCTTCTTGCCCTGCTTCTGCCACTCTTTCGCCCATTTGGTTCTGTTTGCCGGGTCGCTAGCGCTCACCAGCTGCTTAAGCTTATCTTCCATGCAACTCTAGCCGTCCTTTCCTAATTGTATTTCTGAGTTTCTTGGTTTTCCTTCATCCCTTTCGAGCCATAACCATCTCGACAAAATCGGTGAGTCTGGACTCAAGCTCGGCCGGGGGCAAGGGTGCCGAGTCATAGAGCCGAGCCGGCGGAAGTATTAGAGTCTGCAGCCCCAGCTCTTTCTCCACTACATCAGCGACCATTCTGAAGGGGCCGCCGATATGTATACAGCCGACGAGCTGATAGTAAACGAGAGCGTCAATCTTCAGGTCTTTACACATCCAGACAACCTCATCCGCCCACTCCTTAGTTCCGTAGATATCGCCGAACATGAACCTAGCTTCTTCCTCGAGCGGGGTTAGCTTGCGGCCAAATTCCTTCTCGTCGCCCCAGGGAGCTCTCCAGCCGTTTAGGGGTGCCAGCGGCGGGATCCACATGAGCATTGACACTCCCAGCTTATCGAGGAGGGAAAAGATATCGAAATAGAGAGGAAGCGGGTTCAGCCAGAGGATGCGCAGCTTTTCGTTCTTATTGCCGCCCTGGGCGATGCGCGCCTCGGTATCCACGACTCGCTGTTTCCACCACTCCAACACCTTTTCTCTCTTGCCGAAGAGGTTGATGTCGAAGTGGAGAGGCAGCAAGGCGTTTTCCAGGTTGCTCAAGCCCATAGGGACGTGTTTCTTAAGCTCCCAGTCCTTGAGGGCGTAATCGACCCAGATGCGGTTGTCGGCGATTATCCTTTTGTGCTCTTCCTCATCATACTTAGTGCCGGGAACGTTTTTCTCCACGAACTTAACGAAATCCGCCAATTGGTCGGCCATGTACATTATGCTTTCCCAACTGTACTCTTCTGGCGTGTCTATCTCGAAGGCGGGTACTTTAGCGTTCTCTTCAAAATACTGGGAGAAGGCCTTCATATGGTACATCCAGACGCGGCAGGCGCCGCCGGTGCCCGATGTCGTTACTTGCGGGGGAGGGTAGAAGCCAGCCTTGACCGCGGCCGCGGGCAGGGTGAAGACATCGCACATATAGTCAGGCATGCCCATATCATGAGCGATCTGGTATAGTTGTATGCCTATCTCAGGGTCGGGGTCACAGAGGAGCGGGTCCTGATATAGAATAGGCAAAGCACCCATGGCTCTGGCCAGGCCATTGGATGGGAAATGCCCCAGGATAGGCTTACCTTCACGCGCGTATTCTAGCAGATCACTGTAGCCATCAATCTCAATCTCCAGCCCCATCCGCATCGAGGGCATTATTTTGGGGTCGGGGTGTGCATCCAACTCCTTGAGTATCTGCTTTTTTTTATCAATTAACTTTTGCAACAGGCTCTGCATTAATAACCTCCTCTTATCGCTTTTATCTCGTCACTAACCAAAAACGCGGTTTTAAGCCTGCAATACTTCTAAGAAGGCGCCTATCCTCGTCTTTAGCTGACCCACATTGCTCAGGCTATAGTCGCGGTCGAAGCTCATCATCGGGATACCCTCTTCCTTCAGCCAGTTTTCCATATAGGGTCGGCGGAAATCGCGCGGGTAGTCATAAACGTCGGGCAACTCCAGCACGCCGTCGATGTTGAACTCCTTAACCCATTTCACCAGCTGCTTTTCCTGTCCGCGCCAGTCAAACATGCGGGGTGACAGGTTCTTGAGATAGCGTATCGCCAGTGCCTGGGCCGGGTCACCACCGTCATCAGTGGTCGCCCAGAAATAGCGGCTGCCGTTATCTATATCGTCCATGGCCACCAGGCAGCCCGCTTCCTCTACCAGGTCTATGTAAGCGGGGTTATCCAGCATGTCACTGGAAAGGAGCACGCGGGGTCGGGTATTCTTGACATTGGCCTTCCGTGTCTCCAGGTAAGGCATCAACTCCTCCAGCTCCTCGTTGAACTCATCTCTGGGCATAACCATGGCTGCGTTGGTTATGGCCAGGGCTTCGCCGCCGGTTACCGGCGGTACTTCCCGCTTTCTCAGCTCATATAGCTTTCTCAGCAGGGTGTAACCCTCATCATAGATGGATACGGCATCACGAAGCTTATTATCATCAATTTTTACCTTGCCCAGCTTTTCCATCTCGCCGATGAATTCTCTTATCTTGCCGGTGAACCTCTTACGGGTCTTCTCGGTATCAACGGTCGGCACCTCGACAACATAGGCCAGACGTTTCTGGTCCAGCCAATCCCAGTAGTCCCGGAAACGACGGAAATCCTCCTCGCGATTGCTGCAAACCATGCCGTCCAGAAAATCTAACTCGCCTGCCAGGAAAGACTCCAGGACATGGTTTAAATAGGTAGTGCCCTGAGGATAACGATAGTTCATAGCGCGGGATACGTCCTCTTTCCAGGTACCCTGAATGCGCCAGGGCAGCATCCCGGCGGCGTAGATGACCTCCTCGGGCACCAGGCTGTCCAGGACGCCAATTACCTTTTTGCCCTCTTTCTGCCATTCCTTCGCCCATTTGGTCCTGTTGGCCTTGTTGCCGGCCGTCATCAGCTTTGCTAACTTATCTTCCATATGCTCCATATCATCCTTTCTAACAGCAGTTCAGTGTCCTAGCGAACCGTTCTTCCTTGGAGTAAGAGCCAATCGGGTAAAGCTCAGCAGAGCATTGTGTTCCACTCGAATTTTGGTTGTTTAACAGCTAATTTACAAGTATGCAAAGTACCCCGTCTTTTGACCGTAAGATGTTGGACTTTAGGACGTGGTCAATGGTCCGTTGCTAGCCAGAGGGCAAGAGAGTATATTGGTGACATATTGCATCTACCTGGCACAATTTGCTATATATATTAATGTAATGTAAGAATCGCCAGCGGGTAGACGCTAAACCAACCAAATAAAAAGGAGGGAAAAGTGAAAAGGTTAGTCGTCATTTTAAGTCTATCTCTAATCCTATTACTCGCTTTTGGTAGTGCTATATCCTGTTCTTCGGAACCCACGGAACCTACAGAGCCCACGGAACCTACAGAGCCCACGGAACCAGAGGTGCCTTCGGAGCCAGTGACTTTGTCGCTATCCACAACGCTGCCCCCGGGTCAGCAGGCCGTGCTTGAGGCAATGGCAGAGAGTTTTAATGAGAGAGCCGCGGAATACAACTATTCCATGGAGGTTTTCCCCGGAGGCGTACTCGCCTCAATGGAGGAAGCCATGGATATGGTGATGACCGGAGCCATTGATATGGCCGAGATTGGCCTGTCAGCCGCCATGGCCCACGATTTGAGGTTTGGGGCCGGTACTGGTATCCCCTTCTTGATTGACGACATGGATGCCGGTATTAAATACGTAGAAATCATAAACGAGAACCTCTTCTCCGGCATAATGGAGGATGATTTCAACCAGAAGATAATATTTGCCTGGCCCTCGCCCCCGCTTTACTGGTGCGGGATAGAGCCGGTAGAGACCCTCGAGGACTGGGATGGCCTATTAGTACACACGATGAGTACCCTGCAGAGTGACACCGTTGAAGCCCTCGGCGCCTCCTCCGTAAGTATGCCGTTCTTTGATGTGGTCCCCTCAATGGAGAAGGGATTGGTTGACGGAGGCGTAAATCTGAATGGCTACGTTATAGAAATGATGAACTGGGTTGATTCCTTTGACAATATGACAATAGCCGATATGTTCTGCGGCTTCATCTCCTTTAACATTAACCTAGATGCTTTTAATGCCATGCCCGCGGAAGTCCGGGCTATACTGATTGAGGAAGCGGCTATTGCCCAACAGACTTTAACCGCGGCGGCTTCAGCAGGAGACACGGGTTCAATACAGGCGTGTGTTGACGCTGGCATTGAGGTCTACTATCTGCCTGATACAGAACGAGCTAGGTGGATTGAGGCCACTCAAGCCGTTCGTGATGCCTACTTCGACCAGCTTGATCCAGAGTCCGCCCAAATAATTCTGGACGCCGCTGCCGAGGCTAACGCTGACTAGTAAACCTATCCTGCCAACTCCCCTGAGGAGAGTGGCAGTGGAAAGGGTAATTACAAGTAAGTGGTGAACAGTCTCAAGGATGGTTAGCTGTTAGACGAGAGGAGCTGTAGCGGCTCCTCTCGTCTATGTCAGAAACGGTTGGATTGATAGTGAACAAGGAAGGCAAACTGATTCAGCTCCTGAGTTCATGGCTTGACCACGTGACCCGCGCCTTATGGCTGGTTTCCGGGTCACTGGTGGTACTGATGGCCATCGTCGTCGGTTACCAGGTGGTGATGAGGTATATATTCCGCAACGCCTCCGCTCCTGCCTACGAACTCATACTTATTTTGATGCTAGCCTGCGCTGTCTTCAGCCTGGCGCACACACAAAGGCTGGGGAAACACCTCAGAATTGATATACTGGATCGCTTTTTCCCCAAGTTAATGCAGGACATCATAGTGAATATTGTCGGCCCCGTTCTGGGGCTAGTTTTTTGTGTTCCTCTCGTCTGGAAAACCTGGGAAAGGGCATGGTTTGCCTTGCAAACCGGTCAGTCCACCAATACCACCGGTATACCTACCGCCCCAATGATGATAGCCATTCCGGTCGGTATCGGCTTACTTGGCCTGGTACTTTTATTTCAAATCCTGCGTTACCTGGTTTCACTCAAAACTAAAGACACAACAATAATGGACCCGCCAGTGGAGAACTAGCCATCATGGACGTCTTGACCATAACTATAATATGTATCGCGGCATCGCTCTTCTTCATACTGATAGGGGTGCCCATTGCCTATGTTCTCGGGTTCTGCGCTGTAGCTGGCATCGTCTGGGGCATGGGAGTAGCGCCTCTCATGAAGTTGGGGGTAACCCCCTTTACCGAGTTCTACAGCATAAATTGGACCCCACTGCCGCTATTCATGCTGATGGCCTATATCATCAGTGAAACCGATATAGGCAAAGATATTTTTGGCGCCGCTCATTACTGGCTGGCGCGTGTACCCGGGGGGCTAGCCGTCACCACCGTCTGGGCCGAGGCAGCTATGGCGGCTACGATGGGCGCCAGCGGTACCACCATACTTACGGTGGGCAAGATAGCTCTACCCGAAATGGAAAGGCTCGGCTATAACAAAAGACTCAGCATGGGGGCGCTGTTGTCGGGGGGTGTCCTTGGCCCGTTGATTCCACCCAGCCTGCTCCTCATTGTCTATGGCGTTTTGGCCCAGCAGTCTATAAGCCAGCTCTTCATAGCCGGAGTAGTCCCCGGCATCCTCTTGGCTATCATGCTTTCCAGTTATGTCGTACTAGCTTGCCTGAAGCATCCTGAATACGCCCCTCGTCCGGTAGGAGTTAGCTGGAAAGAGAAGTTTGTCTCTCTCCAGAAGGTCTGGCCTGTAGTCGTCCTTATGGTCGGTATACTGGGCGGGATTTATATGGGGGTGATAACGGCTACCGAGGCCGGTGGCATAGGCGCTCTAATTGTCCTGATAATAGCCGTTGCGTTTTACCGCTTTCGGTGGCGCAACCTAGTCCGGGTAATCAAGGAAACAGCTACGCTGACCGGCATGATCTGCATCATGATTATTAGCTCTAAGGTCCTTTCCTTTCTGATAGGCAGTTCGGGAATGATACAGGGCCTGAGTAACTTTATCGCTAATTCGGGGTTGAACCCCTGGTTAATAATAATTTTCATAAACAT
>JASFEJ010000011.1:0-17364 GCA_050124895.1 Dehalococcoidia bacterium | reverse complement strand
AGGAGCTGAGGGTTAGCGTTTACCGGGTGATACCTACCGCCAGGTGGCTTGGCTAGAGGGTTTTTCCGCTATATAGCGTAACTGTAACGTCTTACCCTGCAGGGGTGAAGGCCCCTGTGGGTTTTTTGTTTGGGGAGTTTTTACCTCCCCACCCCGAAATTATCTATTCCCGCCCTCCGCCCTTTTAAGGTATAAAGGGGGCTATGCCCCCTTTAAAACCCCCGAAAAGAGGGTAACATCTCTACATATCTGGGGGGAGTCCAAGAGGGGGCGCAGCCCCCTTTTGAGAGACGTTTCTGGGCGGGTAGGTGTGGGAGAAAATACCTGGGAGGGGGGTGAAAAGGGCCCCAAAATATTGACAAAGAAGGGGTGTTGTGATACGATTTCCTTTGCTCTAAATCGCACCTTAACAACTGGATAGTGGAAGGAAGGTTCTTTAATTTAAGCGTTTAGTTCTTTACGGAGAGTTTGATCCCGGCTCAGGATTAACGCTGGCGGCGTGCCTTATGCATGCAAGTCGAACGAGTCACTTCGGTGACTAGTGGCGAACGGGTGAGTAACACGTAAGTAACCTGTCCCCAAGTAGGGAATAACTCTGAGAAATTAGAGCTAATACCCTATGTGGTGCGGCACCCCAAGGTGCCGTACTAAAGCCTTCGGGCGCCTGGGGAGGGGCTTGCGTCCGATTAGCTAGTTGGTAGGGTAACGGCTTACCAAGGCGAGGATCGGTAGCTGGTTTGAGAGGACGGTCAGCCACACTGGGACTGAGACACGGCCCAGACTCCTACGGGAGGCAGCAGCAAGGAATATTGCGCAATGGGCGAAAGCCTGACGCAGCGACGCCGCGTGGGGGATGACGGCTTTCGGGTTGTAAACCCCTTTTCTCAGGGAAGAACAATGACGGTACCTGAGGAATAAGTCTCGGCTAACTACGTGCCAGCAGCCGCGGTAATACGTAGGAGGCGAGCGTTATCCGGATTTACTGGGCGTAAAGCGGGCGTAGGCGGTCCTTCAAGTCGGATGTAAAATCTCCCGGCTCAACTGGGAGAGACCATTCGAAACTGCTGGGCTTGAGGATAGCAGAGGGAGGTGGAATTCCCGGTGTAGTGGTGATATGCGTAGATATCGGGAGGAACACCAGTGGCGAAGGCGGCCTCCTGGGCTATTTCTGACGCTGAGGCCCAAAAGCGTGGGGAGCGAACAGGATTAGATACCCTGGTAGTCCACGCCATAAACGATGGATACTAGGTATGGGGAGTATCGACCCTCTCTGTGCCGAAGCTAACGCCTTAAGTATCCCGCCTGGGGACTACGGCCGCAAGGCTAAAACTCAAAGGAATTGACGGGGGCCCGCACAAGCAGCGGAGCGTGTGGTTTAATTCGATGCAACACGAAGAACCTTACCAAGGCTTGACATGGCGGAAGTAGAAACCCGAAAGGGGGACGACCTGTTAAGTCAGGAGCCGTCACAGGTGCTGCATGGCTGTCGTCAGCTCGTGCCGTGAGGTGTTGGGTTAAGTCCCGCAACGAGCGCAACCCTCGTTGTCAGTTAATTTCTCTGACGAGACTGCCCCGCAAAACGGGGAGGAAGGTGGGGATGACGTCAAGTCAGCATGGCCCTTATGCCTTGGGCTACACACACGCTACAATGGGTGGTACAGAGGGCAGCAAAGGAGCGATCCCGAGCCAATCCCACAAAGCCATCCTCAGTTCGGATTGCAGGCTGAAATTCGCCTGCATGAAGTTGGAGTTGCTAGTAACCGCATATCAGCATGGTGCGGTGAATACGTTCTCGGGCCTTGTACACACCGCCCGTCACGTCATGAAAGTCGGCAACACCTGAAGTCGATGGGCTAACCTTCGGGAGGCAGTCGCCGAGGGTGGGGTCGATGATTGGGACGAAGTCGTAACAAGGTAGCCGTAGCGGAAGCTGCGGCTGGATCACCTCCTTTCTAGGGAGATTACCCGGGGTGGCAACACCCCTATCTCCTAGGTCGGTCGCCGACCTAATAAGTTGGCGTTTTCGCCTTCCTTCCACTATCCAGCGGTTAAGGTGTTTTTATTTGGGGGTGTTTAAGAGGGGGCTTTAGCCCACTCTTTTCCTTAAAAGGGCGGCCGTGTGGGAAAAGATAATATCGGGGTGGGGTGGTATAATCTAGGGGTTAAAGTATCTTTATTTCTATGAACTACGAAGAGGTTATCGCCAGGCTCAAGGCCGAGGCCAACCCGGAAAACGTGGCCGGGATGGCGCGTTTCGGCATAAGCTCAACAAATACGCTGGGAATATCTATCTATACCCTGCGCAAGTGGGCTAAGGAAATAGGCAAAGACCACGAGCTGGCTCTGAAGCTCTGGGACTCCGCTTTCCACGAGGCGCGTATTCTGGCCAGCTTCATTGAGGAGCCGGAGAAGGTGACCGAGGCGCAGCTTGAGCGCTGGGTCAAGGACTTCGATTCCTGGGACATCTGCGACCAGGTCTCCGAACTCATTGCCCAGACGCCCTACGTGATGAAAAAGATTCACCAGTGGGCGGAAAGGGACGAGGAGTTCGTTAAGAGGACGGCCTTTTCTCTCATCGCCGAGATTGCCTTTTACGATAAAAAGATGGCCGACGATGAGTTCGAGCCGCTCTTTTTGATTATCAAGAGCGCCGCCACCGACGAGCGTAATTTCGTGAAGAAGGCGGTCAACTGGGCACTGCGCAATATCGGCAAGCGGAATATGGCGCTTAACCGGCGGGCTATCGAGGTGGCCGGGGAGATTCGGGAGACGGACTCGAAGGCGGCGCGATGGATTGCCGCCGATGCCCTGCGCGAACTGAAAGGCGAGAAAGTACAGCGGAGATTGGCGCGGTGACGGCCAGGGAGCGCTTGCTTTTTGGCAGACTTTATTTTAGGATAATGGTTGTTTTTGTCTCCCGTTGGTTAGAACACTTGAGGTGATTATGAAAAAGTACGCGGTTTTAGCTGGTATTTTGGTTTTGCTGCCGGTCCTACTAGTGGGGTGCGCTAGTGAGGACAGCCCCGTTGCTGCCAACTGCGCTGCCGTAGGCGACAGTGTCCAGGTCCACTATACGGGTAAGCTTAGCGACGGCACCGTTTTCGATTCGTCCAAGGATAGAGACCCTTTGGCCTTTGTCATCGGTGACGGCAATATGATTGCCGGTTTCGATGAAGCGGTGAGGGGTATGGTGGTAGGTCAGATTAAGAGGGTCACCATTCCCGCCGCCGAAGCCTATGGCCCCTATCGTGAGGACCTGGTAGTGGTGCTCCCCCGGGAAGAGCTGGCGGAGGACATAGAGGTCGGCCAAAAAGTGCCGTTACAGAACGTGACCAGCGGCGAAACGGTCTACTTTACCGTCATGGAGATTACCGATACTGAAGTGACCCTTGATGCCAATCATCCCCTTGCCGGCGAGGACTTGACCTTTGAGATTGAGATGATGTCAATAGAGCCAGTCCTGGATGTCACCGATAACGCTGGAGAATAAGGGCTTAGCTGATTTGTTAGCGGGGAGTTTAATAGGGGGCGAAAGCCCCCTCTTTTTCATTAAAGAGTGGTGGGTGGGAAAAGATAAAATTGGGGTGGGGCGGTGTGCTATAATGATTCCCGATGAATCTGCGTAATTTCATCATAATCAGCGGGTTTACCCTCATCATCATCGGCACGGCGGGGCTGCTGCTCAACGAGTTCGCCTGGGGTGGGGGCACAACGCGCACCATTATCTTCGGAGTGGTGGACTTCGTGGGGTTGGTCAACCTGGCCTTTGCTCACTGGGGTATGAAGCTCAAGAGCCAAGCTTGATTTTTCCCGTCTCTTATCCTAGAATTACATACGCCGTGGGCCACTAGCTCAGTTGGTTAGAGCACAGTCCTGATAAGACTGGGGTCTCTGGTTCGAGTCCAGAGTGGCCCACCATAAATTACACCGACATAAATAAAGGAGAAGTGATAAGACATGGCAGCTGACGCTAAAGCACTCAAAGAAGCCAAGGAAAAGGGAAAGATAGAAGCCCGCAAAGAGCTGGGTAAGTGGCTGGAAGACAACATGCTGGAAGGCCCCTACCGCACCGTTTATTCGGATATCTTTCCGTCGATGATAGAGCGACTAAAGGCGGGCAAGAGCCTTTAGCCTTAGTCCTCTTTACCTTGTTTTTAAGAATTAAGCGGTTTGTAGGCCGTTAGCCCGGTTGGTTAGGACTGTCCTGATAAGAATTTGGTCTCCATAGATTAGGGTAGACAGAGCCTTCAATAATTACAGGCGTCCCGGTAAGGGCTATGGAATCTGTAAACCAGGGTTCATATACTCAGGTGATATGGGGTGAGGAAACTCTAGCCACCCTGAGCCAGATTCTGGCTACCGCCTCCGGTTTAGAGGAGCTACTGCCCCCCTTAATCAAGCAAGTGGTCGAAACCACCTCCCCCGCCGATGCCGGCACCGTCTATCTCTACGACAAGATGCGGCAGCAGCTCGTGGCCGAGGCTTCGCACGGCTACCCCCACAACGCCGTCAAGTTCAGCCTGAGCCCCAAGGAAGGTGCCGCGGGGCGTTGTTATGCCCAGCGCAAGCCCCTGCTTTTCCCCTCGACCGAATCGGTGGCCGAACAGACGGCAACCCTGAAACCGGCCAATCTGGACTGTTACCTCAAGATAAGGCGGAAACTGCCGCCGACCCTGAGCCTGATAGCCACCCCACTTTTGCTCGGCGAAAATCTCTTCGGCGTTATTTCCCTGGAGCATTATAAGCCGCACCGGTCTTTTAACGAAGCCGACCTGCTGCAGCTTGAGGCGGCGAGTGGCTTGATTTCCCTGCTCATCGATAACCTGCAATCGCGTCTGGAGCTGAAGAATACCAAGCGTTCTTACCGCGAGCTTTTGGGTAAGTTCCTGGCCAGAAGCGAGGAGGAGCGCAAGAAGATTGCCCGTGAAATCCACGACGAGCTGAACCAATTGCTGCTCTCGGTTAAGCTTAACCTGGAGGGCATGGAGGGCGTCCTGCCCACGGACCTGGTCCGGGCGCGGGAAAGGCTGGCGGTAAGCCGGATACACATTGACCAGGCGCTCGATGGCCTGCGCGAGCTATCGCTCAACTTAAGGCCGCCGGCACTAGACGAGCTGGGCTTACCCCAGGCGCTGGACTGGCACATCCGTCGGGTGTCCAAAGAGTCCTCGCTGCCGGTTACGCTGGAGGTAACCGGCTTAAGTCAGAGAAGGCCGGCCCCCGTGGCCGAGATAGAGCTATTCAGGATAGCCCAGGAGGCTTTGTCCAACGTCATCAAGCACGCTAAAGCCAGCTCGGCCAGGGTCAAGCTGAACTTCGGCAAACTGCGGCTGGTGCTCCTGGTGGAGGATAACGGCACGGGGTTTGATACCAGCAGCGCTCTGAGCATGTCGGGCGACAAGCAGAGCCTTGGGCTGCTCGGCATGAGGGAGAGGGCGGAGCTTTGTGGGGGGACGCTGAAGATAGATTCGACACCGGGGGACGGCACCCGGATAAAGGTCGAGATACCGGTAAAGTCCTATGACTGGGGAGTATACTGATGGACAAGATTGCGGTACTCCTTGTTGATGACCATACCCTGTTCCGTGAGAGCCTGCGCAGCCTGCTCCGGGACGTCGATTGCATAGAGGTGGTCGGCGAGGCCGGTGACGGCGTTGAGGCGGTGACTAAAACCATGCAGCTTGAGCCCGACGTTGTCCTCATGGATGTGGCCATGCCCAATGTGGACGGTCTGGAGGCGACACGGCAGATAAAAAAGCGGAATCCCGCCGCCAAAATCCTGATTCTGACCATGTACGATACGGAGCAGTATATCTTTGAGATGATACGCGCCGGAGCTGCGGGCTACATTCTGAAGAGGGCTCCCGCCAGCGAACTGGTCTCGGCCATCCAGACCGTATCTCGGGGTGACGCCTTCCTCTACCCCTGTATTGCCAAGAAGGTATTGGACGGCTTTCTAGAGCAGCTCAAGGTGGGGGCGGCCAAGGAAGACCAGGCGCGCTTGACCGACCGAGAGCGCCAAATCCTCTGCCTCATCGCTGAAGGCAAAGCCAACCGGGAAATCGCCGAATTGTTGGCTATCAGCATTCGCACCGTTAAGACTCACCGCCTCAACCTCATGGAAAAGCTCAGTGTCCATGACCGCGCTCAGCTGGTACGCTACGCCATCCGCGAGGGACTCATCGTCCCTTAAGCCCCCCTCATGCTATTATCCGCTAAGGTCTCGGTAGGGCAAAAAATCAGCCCCCTGCCCGATGGCATATACCGGGGGAAACTGCTACCCTGCCTTTGTAAATTAACCTCAAAGCGGGTTATATTTCTTTTCGTGGCGATTTTTAAATAAGCGCTCTTTATATAACCTAAAAAGGAGAGGGGGTGATAGGTGAGTGAGATTTTATGGTACCCAGACTAAAAAGGAGGTGAAATACATGAAAAGGAAATTACTCATTGGTTTGCTGGTGCTAGCCCTGCTAGCCGTACCTGCCTTCGCTATTGCCTGTGAAGAAGAGCCGACGGAACCAACGGAACCGACGCAGCCGACGGAACCGACAGAGCCAACGGAACCGGCTTGGGAGTGGCCACGTAGTCTTGTAATCTCAACGTTCGGTTTGGGGACCTGGGGCTATGCGCTCACCGTGGCGTGGGGGACAGTAATGGAAGAAGAGACCGGAATGAGGGTAAGAGCCCTCCCCGAGGATAATACGCAGGTGAGAGACAGGTGGCTAAGAGAAGGCACAACTGACCTGACGAACTTATCCGATCCGATTGTGGCTCCCATCATGGGTGCGGAAGGTAAAGAGGCAGTGAGAGACCTTGGTCCTTACCCGTTTAGATGGGTTTGGATTATGCAGGCCTCAAACAATGGCTTCTTCGTCAGGGGGGATTCGGACATAGAAACTATCTACGATATAACACCAGAGACCAAGATCGCCGAGTGGAGTAACCCCGGTCCTATTGCTGCAACTTCAGGGCTGCTTGCCTGGATACAGCTTGATAGGGAGGACGCTAACATTACTCCTGTAGCCAGCTATGCCGAGACTATAAGAGGTGTGGTGGATGGGAGATATGACCTTACTTATGCTGCCGCCTCATCTTCTGTGACCTATGAGGCGGAGGCGAATCCGTACGGATTGCGCTGGTTGGCGCTTCCGGCCGCGGAAGACCCAGAGGGGGCGCTAAGATGCAAAGCGCTGTACCCTGCTGCCGGATTTGGAGAGATGACCACCGGGGTAGAATCAGCCCATGGCGTTAACTCGTTCCTTGTGCCCTTCATGTATATTTGTTCAGAGGATATCGAGACGGAACTAATATACAATCTGGCTAAATGGTTCGATGAGAGTTTTGATGCTTATAAGGATATGCACGAGGTAGCCCCCTACATGAGCATTGATGAACAGTGTTGGTTTCTTGAGAATACGGTTTTGATTCCAGTTCATGAGGGAGTCATACAATACCTTGAGGAAGTGGGGCGGTGGACTCCAACCATGGAGGCCCGCCATCAAGCCAATCTGGTGTGGCAAGGCAAGTACATTGATGCTTATCAGGCTGCTATAGCCGAAGCGGACGCGCAGGGAATAGAAGTAGACCCCGAAAACAGCGAGTGGGTAGACCTGTGGGAGAATTACAAGAAAGACCTGGGTCTCCCCCTGTATGGTGCGTTCGAATATTAAGACCGCCTTTTGACTGGTTGAGAGCGGGTTAGGATTTCTTGCGGAAGGGGGGCGGCTTGGGATGATGGCCATATCCTTGGACGCCCCTCTTATTTGGACTTTGCTGACCCGTAGTGGATGGTGCGTAAATGCAAAAAGCAGATGTGGCTGAAATTACCAGGTACGAAAGTCTGCCCAAATCGCTAAAGGTTCTTTTCATCGTCCTAAGTAGCGTAGGGTTAGGGCTTGCTGTGTTCCGTATTTTTCACTTTTCCATTATGGGGTACACTTTACTTGATTATGGCTACTACTACCTCCTCATTGCCCTCTATCTCTCCGGTGCCTTGCTAATACTCCCGGCACGGAAGAAGGACAGAAGAGTCCCATGGTTTGACCTGGTGGCTATTATCCTGGTCTTCGGAATAGCTTTCTACTTCTTTTTGAACAGCTGGGATATAATGATAAGGGGCTGGGTTCCTCCATCCACGACCAATTTCATTTTAGCCTGTATTCTAAGCCTTGCGGTTTTAGAGGGCGCTAGAAGAACGGGCGGCAAAATTTACCTTGTCATAGCTGTGGTAATAGGCCTTTATCCTTTAATTGCTGAATACATGCCCGGGGTATTGTGGGGACGGAGCTTTTCTATTATTGAGACGGTAGGGCTCCATGTCTTTGGTAGCGAGGGGATTATTGGATTGCCGGCACGCGTAATGGGCGATCTCATTATTGGTTTCCTCGTTTTCGCTGGGGTTCTGATAGCCTCAGGGGCAGGGGACTTCTTCATGAAGTTGGCTACGGCTGCTCTTGGCAGGTTCAGGGGAGGACCGGCGAAGGTGGCAGTGGTTGCTAGCGGATTCTTCGGAAGCTTGAGTGGGAGTGCTTTGTCGAACGTAGCATCTACAGGTTCCTTTACTATCCCAATGATGAAGCGACTGGGGTATCCCAAAGAATACGCTGGGGCGATTGAGGCCTGCGCATCAACAGGTGGGGTGCTCATGCCACCAGTGATGGGGGCAGTGGCTTTTATTATGTGCGTGGTTTTAGGTGTGGAGTATGCTGTTATTATGGTCGCTGCTGCTATACCAGCTATCCTTTATTATTGGGGGCTCTTGTTGCAGGTTGATCTTTATGCAGCCAAGGCGGGGCTTTCTAGACTTCCTCAAGAAGATATTCCCAACATCAGGCAAACGCTCAAGGAAGGTTGGCCATTTCTGTTCGTTTTGGCATTTCTGGTATGGGGGCTGGCTTACATGAGATGGGAAGCTCAGGCACCATTCTACGCCTCAGCATTAATGATCCTCCTCTCCTTTATCAGGAAAGAAACTAGGCTGACTCCTAAAAGAATCGTTGGAACCATCACCATTATGGGAAAGTTAATAGCCCAAACGATGGCTATTGTGTTTCCTATAGGCTTTATAATAGTCGGGCTCACTTCGACGGGGGTCTCCGCTGCCCTCACTGCGGCGGTCGTATCTCTTGGTGGTGAGAGCATAATTGTAGTCCTTGCTGTGGGAGCGATAGCCTGCTATATACTGGGGATGATTGGATTACTAGCTCCTGCCTATATCTTCCTCGCCGTCACTCTGGCCCCATCCGTTATAGTAGCTGGCGGGCTAAACGAATTAGCTGTTCATCTGTTTATCATGTATTACGCAATGCTCTCGCTGATAACACCTCCTGTTGCTCTTGCTGCCTTTATGGGGGCAACTATAGCCGGGGGTAACGCTATTAAGACTGCTTTTCACGCCATGCGCCTTGGGATAGTCCTGTACTTCATCCCGTTTTTCTTTGTCTTTAACCCAGCCTTGATTCTGCAAGACGCGAGTGTATTAGAAACACTCTGGCTTTTTGTCCAATGCCTATTGGGAATAGCTCTCATTGCGGCAGGCTTGGAGGGTTATCTCTGGAAAGTGGGTAAGATAGGCTGGTTAGCGCGTCTGCTCCTCGCTTCGGCCGGTTTTCTCATTGCTTTCCCAGACCTTAAGACGACTCTCATCGGAGTCCCTATTGCGGCACTTATCATAGCCGTAATCCTAATATCGAGGCGAAGACCAGGGAAAGTTATCACAAATGCAATCTGAACCAATCAGGGAGGACAGTTTTCAAAAAAATAATGGATATTTTCGCCCATATACCTTACGCAGGTGCTAGCTACTACTGCTTCACCTCCGGAGACCGTTGGCAAACTCAAGGATGCGGTTGAACTGGCAAAGATAGCTAATGACGAGAAGGCTTGGCCGGATGGCAATAAATTAAATAAAATAAGGATGTAGCATTCAAAATTTTTAACCAAAATGGGGGGAGGATAAGATGAGTATTTCCCGCACAAGCTTACAATCGGTAACGTGCTACGTGCCATCTAAAGTATTTAACGGCTATACCCTGTTCTCACCAACGAAGGGCTCAGGGGCGTGGTTGATAGACATGCGCGGTCGATTTGTTCACCACTGGGATATGGGTCTTGCACCAGCGCTCTATGGAAAACTCTTACCCAACGGTCACTTACTATATGCTGGGAAGCTCCCTGATGCCCCGTTTCCCGAGTTCGGGGGCATAGGAGGAAAACTGATTGAGGTGGACTGGGATGGTAATACAATATGGGAGTATGAAGACCGGTACATGCATCACGATTTTTGTCGCCTGCCCAATGGCAATACCATGATCCTGAGGTGGGTAGCGACACCGGACGACATTACAGCTAAAGTTAGGGGTGGTGTTAATGGAACTGAGCGGGAAGGGGTCATGTGGGCTGATGCCTTTCGTGAGATTACACCCGAAGGCAAGGTTGTATGGGAGTGGTTAAGTTATGAGCACTTAGACCCTGAGGCTGATGCCATTTGCCCTCTGTGCTACCGGGCTGAGTGGACTCATACCAATTCCTGCTTTGTCCTCCCCGACGGTAACGTCCTCACCGCGCTGCTTACCCTTAACGAAATTGTTATTATTGATAAGGCCAGCGGCGACTTCAAATGGCGGTGGGGTGCCGATGAATTGGCGCATCCTCACGACCCTAATATGCTGGAGAACGGTAACATCCTGGTTTTTGACAACGGCTCACATCGACCCAGTAGCCTCAGTATTCCCTACGGTATGATAGGTTTTTCTCGCGTACTGGAGGTCGATCCAAAAAGTGATAAAATCGTGTGGGAATTTAGGGATGAATCACCGCTGAACTTCTATGGTTCTTACATATCTGGCTGCCAGCGCTTACCTAATGGGAACACTCTCATCTGTGAGGGGACAACAGGGAGGTTTTTTGAAGTTACCCCAGACAAAGAATTGGTCTGGGAATATGTTAGCCCGCTTTACTTCGAGACCAAGGCACCCTCAGTACTTGGCTGGAATAACACGGTTTTCCGAGCCTATCGCTACAGCCCCGACCATCCGGGTCTCAAGGGAAGGATTTTAGACCCGAACCGGTTTGAATTGACGCTGCGCAAAAAGCCGGCGGACGAGAAGAAAACTCTGGAGAAACGCCTGAGCCGCCTTGGTTATTGATATTTAGGAAGGAGTGTTTATGTCCGCTTTAGTGCCGCCCCACGGTGGGACACTACTACCTTTGATAGTTAGTGGTGATGAGCGGGAAGAGGCTCTTAGTGAAGCCAGGACGTTACCGCAGGTGATGCTGCAGTCCCGCCAGCTTTCCGACCTCATCATGCTGGCCATGGGGGCCTTCAGTCCCCTTAGGGGGTTTATGGGCAAAGCAGACTACGAGGGTGTCGTTCGGGAGATGCGCCTTAAGAGCCGCCTGCTCTGGCCCATCCCGGTTACTCTAGCTGTCTCCCGGGAGGGGGCGGACACGATTAAAGAAGGGCAAAAGGTAGCCCTGGTCAGCCGGGACCATAATAAAGATATTGTCGCCAGCATGATTGTCGAAGAGAAATTCGCTTACGATAAGAAGGCGGAGGCCGTCGGGGTCTTCGGCACCGAAGACCCCGACCACCCCGGTGTTAAAAGCCTCTACGAGCAGGGCGAGGTCTACTTGGGGGGCGAGGTCAAAGTTTTCAGCGAGGGCGGTTACCCGCAGAAATTCCCCGAGTTCGCTCGTCCCGCGGAGACGAGGGCTATATTTACCGAAAAAGGCTGGAAAACGATAGCCGCCTTTCAGACACGGAACCCCATGCACCGTTCTCATGAGTACCTGAGCAAGATTGCCCTTGAGGTCTGTGACGGACTGCTCATCCATCCCATCGTGGGCAGGCTGAAGGCGGGCGATATACCCGCCGAGGTGCGCATGGAATGCTACCGGGTGCTCCTGAAAAACTATTACCCCGCCGACAGGGTGGTGCTCAAGGTCTATCCTATGGAGATGCGCTACGCCGGCCCCAGGGAGGCCATCCTGCACGCCATCATCCGCCAGAACTTCGGCTGCAGCCATCTCATCGTGGGGCGGGATCACGCCGGGGTGGGCAACTACTACGGGCCCTTCGACGCCCAGAGGATTTTCGATACCTTGAATCCCGGTGACCTCTACATACAACCGTTGAAGCTGGATTCGACCTTCTGGTGCCAAAAATGCGGCTGCATGGCTTCGGCCAAGACCTGCCCCCACCCCGACGATGACCACCTATCGATTTCGGGGACGCTTCTCCGCGAGATGCTGGCTAAGGGAGAGAGGCCGCCCGAGCATTTCAGCCGCAAGGAGATTGTCGATATCTTGATTAGCTACTATCAGGGCAAAGCGGGGGGCCGCCGATGAAGAACGTTGTCCTGCTCACCATCGACGCCTTGGGGAAGGATGCCTTGGGGTGCTACGGCAATAAGTCCGGGCTGACCCCGTTTATCGACTCCCTGCAGGATAAATGTATCCGCTTCACCAAGGGGCAGGGCAGCGGGCCCTACACCCAGGCTTCGTTCCCCGGCCTGCTCACCTCGTCCTATTACCTGGACTACGGTAAGCCCAGGGGGCTGGCTCCCCAGCGGACTTTGATTTCGGAGCCACTTAAGCAGGCAGGTATTGTCACCGCTGCTTTCCATTCCAACCCCTACCTCTGTGACTACCTGGGCTGGAACCGGGGTTGGGATGCCTTCTACGACTCCATGGAGGAAGAGGTCAGCGAGGAGATGCCCTACATAAAGGGCGACGTCATCAATAGCAAGGTGGCCGGCTGGCTGACCTCACAACAGGGAGATAAGCGGCCCTTTTTCCTCTGGCTGCACTACATGGACATTCACGAGCCCTACGTGCCGGAAAGGAAATACATCGACCTGATAGACCCCTCGATTAGTCTCACCAAAGATGAAATGTTCCGCCTCTTCACCGAGGTATTGCTCAAGAGGGACGTCTCCGATAAAGGTATTGTAAAGCTGCTAAAAAAACTCTACGACGCCCACGTCCGCGAGGCCGACGATTACGTTAAAGAATTTTTTGCCACCCTGGAGAAGCTGGGCTTCTTGCCGGACACGGCGGTTATCATTACCAGCGACCACGGCGACGAGTTCGGCGAGCACGGCGGGCTTTCCCACGACGACAAGATGTATTCCGAGCTGATTGACATGCCCCTGCTCATCTATGACCCGGCTAAAGATGGTGGCGAGGTCTGCCACAAGCTGGTCAGCAATATCGATGTCCCCCCGACGATAGTGCATCTCTTCGGGCTCGAGCCCGTCGCCGCTTTTCAGGGCTCTTCGCTACTGCCTCTGGCGGGCTACCCGGAAAAAGGGTGCTTCGGCGAGGCTATAGACCAGAGGAGCCAGCGGGGTGGGGATATCGAAAAGGACAGCTACTTTTACCGCGAGCAGGACCTAAAGCTGATATACCGGGCCAACCTCGACCAGTGGGAGATGTACGACCTCAAGGCAGACCCCAAGGAATTGAATAACATCGTGGCGACATCCCCCCGCTTCGGGGAGCTGGAGAACAGGCTGACAACCAGGGTCAGGAGATGGCTCGTAAAATAGAGAGGAGGCTAAAATGGCCGAAAAGGACAAGGCGAAAAGGTGCGCCGAATTAGTTGAGAAATCGAAAGAGGTTATCCGCGAGACCTTCCAAAAGTTCAAGCCGGACGAGCTGGCGATTACCTGGACGGGAGGCAAGGACAGCACCACCACCCTCTGGATTATCCGCCAGGTCTGTCTGGAGGATAAAATCAAGCTGCCCAAGGTGATGACCATAGATGAATACGATTCTTTTCCGGAAATCCACGACTTTATGAACAAGTGGGCCCAGGAGTGGCAGCTCGACCTGGAGTGGTGCCGCAACGATGATGTGATTAAAGCCGCCGGCGGTAAGATAGGCGCCATGGTCAGCGTCAGAAACCTCAGCGAGCGCAACCAGGCCGAGCTTAAGCGCATCGGTTTCGAGGAAGACACCTTTCCCTTTGAGGCCGAGTCCTATACCGGCAACCACCTGATGAAGACGGTCATGTTCAATATGTACATCGAGCGGCACCAGGTGAAGGGCGTCTTCCAGGGCCTGCGCCGCGACGAGCAGGCCGCCAGAACCGAAGACACCTATTTCGAGAAGAAAGAAGCCGCCCATTTGATACCGGAGCACGTCCGCATCAAGCCGATACTACATTTTACCGAGAGGGACATCTGGGACAACATCATGGTAAACCAGATTCCTTACTGCGTCCTCTATGAAAAGGGCTATCGCTCGCTGGGGGCGAAGACGACCAGCCAGATTGCCGTCCCTGGCGTCCCCGCCTGGGAGCAGGACCTGGAACACACCGTGGAGAGGGCGGGGAGAAGGCAAGACAAAGAACAGATGATGGAGAGACTGCGCAAGCTGGGTTACATGTAGCTCTAAAACAGGCCAGCTTAAGAGGGGAGCCGATAAAGTGGGGAAGAGAAGAACGGCAGCTATCTCCGTGGCCGCTCTTTCTGTCGTCTGCGGGTTCATAATCTGGCACGCCGTCAACTGGTATCTCAGCGGTATGTACCTGGAGATGTTTAACCGCCTGGAGGCGGGTCGGGGCTACGTTACCGTCCTCTATAACCTGGGGTTGATGCTGGCGCTGGGCGTTAGTCTGGGCTTACTCATGGACAGGGTAGGCGAGCTGATGGGTGGTGGGACGCTCTCGCCAAAAGATTCTGACGGTAAAGCCGAGGGGGGGGAGGAGCCATGATAACCTTCCCCATGATGCCGGGCGTCGAGATTAACCTTTTCCTGCTTATCCTAATCGGGCTTGGCGCCGGTATCCTGAGCGGCTTTACCGGTGTCGGCGGCGCCTTCGTCATCACGCCGGCGCTGATTGTGCTTGGCTTTCCGGCTAACTTCGCCGTCGGCACCAGCCTGGCCTGGGTGCTGGGCAACTCGGTTATCGGCGCCTTCCGACACGGCCGGCTGGGCAATGTCGACGTGAAGCTGGGGCTGGTGCTGCTGGTGGCGGCCATCGGTGGGGTGGAGGTGGGGGTAAGAATCCTCAACGGGGCCAGGGCTATGGGTCTGGCCGATGAAGCCGTGCTCTCCATCTCGGTATTCCTGCTGCTTATCGTCGGCATCTACACGCTTGCGGAGAGCATCACAAAGAAGAGAAAGCTCGATGGCATGCTGGCCCGCAGGGAAGAACTGCCCCCGGATATGATAGCCACCTTTCTATCGCGGCGGTTTCAGGGTATCAGGCTGCCCCCGATGCTGAGCTTCGCCCGGTCAGGGGTGACCATGTCGCTCTGGATTATACTGGCTATCGGCTTTTTGGTCGGCTTGCTTTCGGGCGTTATCGGCGTCGGCGGCGGCTTTATCATGGTGCCCTCCCTGGTCTACCTGGTGGGGATACCGTCCTTCACGGCGGTGGGCACCTCTTTGTTCCAGATTATCTTTTCGGCGGCTTACGGTTCCATCCAGCATACCGTCAGCGGCAACGTTATCATCTTCGCCGCCTTCATCATGCTGGTGGCCTCCAGCATCGGGGTACTCTTCGGCGCCTCGGTCACCCGCTACGTCCGGGGCGTATCGGTGAGAATGATACTGGGCGTTTCGACCCTTCTCTTTGCCGCGGGCGCCGTCCTTAAGCTGTCAAACGTCCTGCTGGAGGGGTCGGCATGGCTCGAAACGGGGTCAGTGGCCGTTACCTTCGGCGGCCTGGGGCTGACCCTGCTCATGATTATCGCCCTGTTTATCACCGCGCTTCGTTATCACCGCGGTCGGCGCATACCGGCCTGGGCGGAATCGCTGATGGCTAAAGTTAATTAGAGGGGAGGCATTCTTTCTGCTGGTAAGTAAAAAAGAAGGCAGGCTCTGTCAGGGGAAACTGGGGTACCAGTGGGTTTTTAAACTTTTTCCCCAACTGGTTTAAATTTTGCTCCTCCCCCTCCCGTGTGGGCAGCCCCAGCTGTAATCGGGCAAGTGGCATCCTGCCTTCTACCCCTTATTGGCTTACTACCGTCGGGCTTTTGCCGACATCTTCGGGGACAAGACCAACACCAACCTGGAGGCGACCAACAAGGCGGTGGTGACCTTTTTCGCGACGGGTTTGCCGCCGGTCGGCTTCCAGGTGAAGGGAACCTTCCAGGGTTTTCAGACATCCGGACCCATGTTTGACAACTTTGCTCAGAAGATCAAAGAGTTGCTCAAGATGGATATTAAGGCCGTGGGCGTGATTAAGGTCGATGATGTTTACGCTACGGGCGTGCCCAAACCGGGCGCCAAACTGGCCTGAGTCTCAAGAGTGCTGAAAATCGGCCAGAGTTATCGCCGCCACCTGCCGAAGGATAGACAGTAGAGCAGGTAGTCCCACGAGTTGCCCAACAGATTGCCCAGCCGAATCATCCGCAGCGCCAGGTTGATGGCTTCCGTTTTCTTAGCGCCGTATGTCTGCTGCAGCTTTCGGTAGGCTTCGGGGTCGGGATGGGCATCTGATTCAGCCCAGTGCTGTGCGTAGGTTACGGCCACAGCCTCCTCTTCGGGGCAGTTAGCCACATCCCCTGACAGTAGCTGGCTTATCTCCTGGGAGCTAATCCCGCTCTTCAACGCTTGCTTGGCGTGAAAGTAGGAGCAATAGCGGCAGCCGTGCACTGCGGTTACCGCCAGCATGAGCCTTTCCTGGAAGGCCTCGGTTATCAGGCCCTGTTTCTTGGCCTGTTGCAACCGCCTCCCGTTTCTGATGGGGAACCACAGGTCGCTGAATAATTCTTTTGGGTTCTTATAGGTCCTTTTGTTGAACTTCATGGCTTATCGGCTTACCACCGTCGGGCTCTTGCCGGGGGTCATTAATTCGGCGATGGCCGGCTCGTTGAGCTCGACGCCGATGCCGGGGGCGGTGGTGGGGTAGAGAAAGCCGTTTTCGTAGCGGGGGACTTTAATGGCCACATCGTTCGTTATCGGTTTACTTACGGTATCAAAGACGTCGTGGATGTGCAGCGGCCCCAGGTTTTCGTGGACCATCTTCGACATCCACTCGTCGGCGACTAAAAGGTGGGTATAAGCCGCCGCCTCTAAGCCCGAGCCCATCATGCAGCCGCAGACCACCGTCAGTCCCGCCGCCTTAGCTATGGCCACCCACTTCTGGCTTTTGAGCAGCCCGCCCGCCTTGGGTATCTTGAGGAAGAAGCCGTCGGCGGCGTTCTTGGCGATTATTTCCATTAAATTCTTAAGCTCGATAGCGGCTTCGTCGGCAAAGACGGGGATGCTGGTTTTAGCCCGCAGGCGGGCCATGCCGTCGATGTCGGCGATGACCACCCGGCAGCCTTCTTCGGCGAACTTGAGGGCGATGCCCCGGCCGATGCCCTTGGCGCCGCCGGTGATAATAGCGACCCTGTCGGCCAGTAACAT
>JASFEJ010000010.1:0-18686 GCA_050124895.1 Dehalococcoidia bacterium | reverse complement strand
AAGGGGGTGGCCATAAAGATGTCGCCGATGATTACGGGCATCAAGGCGGGCTTTAAGAGCCGAGGTATCCTAATGGCCTGCGCGGTGGAGTTCCTCTTCCTGGGGATGCTTACTTCCTTTACCGGGAACCTGCCGAAGGCGCTGGAGGCTATCCACAACATCAACCCGGCCACGGCAGGGGCCATGACCGCGATACTGACCTGCAGCGGGATTTTGGGTAACGTCCTGATTCCGGCGCTCTCCGACCGTATAGGGCTTCGCAAGCCCTTCCTTTACGCCGCCATGATTATAGCCCCGGTAACCCTCTTTCCCGCCTGGCAGCTGGCCCCGAGTACGGCTACCTGGATATTAATCGCCGTGGGCGGTTTTTTCATTGGCAGCATACCCCCCATAGTATTCACCCTGCCGCTGGAACTGCCCGAGGTTAGCCAGGAACACGTGGGCGGCGCCACCGGGTTGATTACGTCGGCCACGGCCCTGGGGGGCGTCGTCTTCCCGCTGTTGGTGGCCTCACCAATCATGGCCGCCGCCACCGCGGAGGCTTATTCCGTCGGCTTTCTGGTCGTTCTGCTGCTTATCGCCGTCGCCATAATACCCACCCTGTTTTTGATGGAGACGGGGCGGAGGGGGAGGTAGTTACAAAATATCTTCCAGAATCTCGGCCGAGGCGCGGACAAAGTTGGGGCAAAGATTGTCGAACAATCCCCTATCCTTGATGGCCTGCAGCCCTTGGGGGGTGCTGATATCGTAGCCGAGCAGCTGGCGGCAAAAAATCGAGCCCTGGCGGGCTTTGAACTTATCCAGAAAGCGGTCGACGAGGCGGTAGGTTGCCTCCGGAGCCGAAGCGTCGCCTTTAAGACCAATGACCATGAGCGCTCCCGTGACTGCCCCGCAGCTCTCGCCCAGGTGACCGACGCCTCCCCCAAAGCCGCTGGCTATTTTTAGCGCCGACTCGCGGTCAAGGCCGAAGCGGGGGCCATAGCTGGAAAGCACCGCCTGACAACAGTTAAAACCCTCTTCGAAGCAATCAACGGCACGTTCTACGTCGCTCATATCAGTCCAATAGCCTCTTCTGCCCCTTTATCTTCTGTATCTCGGTGATGTCCTGGCTGACCTCGACGATGCCCAGGTAGTTGCCCGCCTTGTCCTTAACCGGGAAATAGCGGATATAGACCTTCCGGCCTTTCAGGTCAATCCAGAACTCGGCGACCTTTCTCTGGCCGCTCTTCAGGTCGGCGACGACCTCGTTCACCTTGTCCAGGCTCTGCTTGGGGTGGCAGTTTTGCACCTTCAGGCCGATTATAGCCGGCGTGCGGCGGAAGATACGGTCATCGTGGCGGCTGTAGTAGCGGACGGTATCATCTTTGTCGACGAAGGTTATATCTACGGGCAGGGCGTCGAAGATGGCTTCAATGGTCTCCGTGGCAATTTTCTCCAGCATAACTCACCCCCAATCTTCGTTACCCTAATTATACACGGTTCTCATAAAGCTAAACCAGTGGTATAATACTAAAAACTGTTTTTAAGCGAGGCGGGTGTTTATGTCGGAACAGTTTATGGATAAGGGGATATGGATAGTTGTCGCCGCGGCCGTCGGCGCGGCCCTCTTCTTCCTGCTCTGGCGCTGGTCGCCCTGGATTGTCAGAAAGCTGGTGCCCGAGCAACTGGAAGAGCAAAGGGACAAGGTGAGAAGGGGGGTTAGGCTGACCATCGCCATTATCGGCGGTATTATTCTAGGCCTCGGTATAGCCGCCGTAGCCGTCACCTTCTACGGCGTGGATCTGGGTCCGACCATGTCGGCAATCGGCCAATGGTTTCTGGACCACGGCATCCGCATCGCCGCCATCCTTTTGGTAGGATGGTTCGTATATAAAATACTGGGCATAATAATGCCCATTTTCATCCGGCGCTATGTAACCCAGAAAAGCAAGCGCCGCACCAAGGGGTACATGAGGCAGCGGGCAAACACGCTGGGTAGAGTCGTCACCCAGGCCATAGGCCTGTTTCTACTTACCATTGCCTTCTTCATGATTCTCTCCGAACTGAACTTGGATATAACCCCGCTGCTGGCTGGCGCCGGCGTGGCCGGCATCGCTATCGGCTTCGCCGCCCAGAACTCGATACGGGACTTCATCGGCGGCTTCGTGATTATGATGGAAGACCACTACAACGTCGGCGATATCATTAAGGTCGCTGATATCACCGGCAACGTGGAGGAACTGGGGCTGCGGCGAACCGTACTCAGGGACCTTAAAGGTATCTTGCATGTCGTCCCCAACGGCGAAATCAGGGTCTCTTCTAACTACACCCGTTCCATATCCCGCGCCTTCTTTGAGGTCGGCGTCGCCTACAAGGAAGACCTCGACCAGGTAATGGACATCGTCAGGATAACCTGGGAGGAAATGGCTAAAGACCCCGACTGGAAAGCTAAAATAATCTCCGAGACGCCCTGGTTGCTGCGAGTGGAGGAATTCGGCGACTCAGGCATTATCATTAGAGCCGTCGGCGACACCCGGCCCATGGAACAATGGGCCGTCTTAGGCGAATTTAGGCGGAGAATAAAGATAGTCTTCGACAAGGAAGGTATCGAAATACCCTGGCCGCACATCAAGCTCTACTACGGCGAGGAAAAAAAGAAGACGGCACCGCCAGCCAAGCCGACCAAAGGCCCCGCCCGACGGAAAACTCGGCCGGCACCAAAGAAGGCACCGCGCGGAGGTGGCTTGGGTGAGGATGGCGGTGAAGGCGGCGGGGATTACTAAGGGTTAGTTCCTATTTAGCGTAGGTCTTTTTCCCACCCAATACCCACCCTATAAGGGTGGTACCCCTTTTAAATTCTCCTGCAGGGTTACACCCCCCTATTTGGGGGATTTGCAAGGGGGCTTTGCCCTCTCTTTGATTTTTCTCTTGCCTTCCCGCCAACTAAGGGCTATAATGGACGCTATCTAAAAGGAGCAAGGCAAATGCCGTCATTCGCCTACCTAAATAAAAAGTTCGTCCCCCTGGAAGAGGCCAAGATAGGGGTCATGACCCACTGCCTGCACTACGGCACGGCCGTCTTCGAGGGCATTCGGGGTAACTGGAACGACCTGAAGAAGCAGATATACCTCTTCCGCCTCAAGGAGCACTACCAGCGGCTGCTCGACGGCTGCCATGTGCTCCACATTGAGCTGCCCTACTCCCTGGACGACCTTTGCCGGATAACGGTCGAGCTGGTGGCCAAGTGCCGCTTCGAGGAGGACGCCTACGTCCGCCCGCTGGCCTACAAAAGCTCGGAGTCACTGGGCGTGCGCCTCCACGATTTGGATGCCGATTTCCTGGTCTTCGCTTTCCCCTGGGGGCCCTACCTGGACGACGGCGGCGCCAGCTGCCGCGTGTCTTCCTGGCGTTTCCCCAACGAGGTGCCGCGGGCCAAGCTCACCGGTCTTTATATCACCAACGCCGTAGCCAAGTCCGAAGCCATGGCCAACGGCTTCGACGAAGCCATCATGCTTTCCCCCGAGGGATTCGTCGCCGAAGGCAGCGGCGAGAACATCTTTCTGGTCAAAAAGGGCAAGCTGGTCACCCCCGCCGACTACGACGGTATCCTGCTCGGCATCACCCGGGACACGGTGATACAGCTGGCTAAAGACGAGCTGGGCATCGAAACGGTGGAGAGGCACGTGGGGCGGATGGAGCTATACAGCGCCGATGAGTGTTTCCTTACCGGCACCGCCGCCCACGTCACCCCCGTAACCGAGATAGACGGCCGCAAGATAGCCGACGGCAAAGTCGGTGAGCTAACCAAGAAGCTGCAGAAGCTTTACTCTGAGGTGATACGGGGCGAAAATCCCAAATACCTTGACTGGTGCACGCCGGTCTATTAGTGGGTTCCCTAAAAAATCTTCGATTTTTCAGGGTGGTATAAATAGACTTCTACTTGGTCACACCCCTCTTGGGGGCGCTCTCTCCCCGCAGCGTCTTGAGCAGACAGATTACCTGACAGCTTTCCTCCAGCGTGGTGGTGTAGTTGTGGGCTTCCTCCAAGAGCTGGCCGATGGCGAAGGTGCCGTGGCCGTGAACCACCACCGCCCGACTCTTCTTTAGCGCTTGAGCAATCTCCTCCCCCAAACAGCCGGGCTTTACCTTCTGGTTCCAGCCCAGCACCGGCACCCGTTCCATAATGGACTGACCCTCGGTATCGGTGGGTATAATCTCGGTCTCGGTGAGCGAAAGGGCGACGGCGTGTGGGGGGTGGGCGTGAACGATAGCCTGGGCGGGGGTTTCCCGGTAGATGGCGCGGTGGACGGGCAATTCCACCGACGCCAGCGGGGTGTTACGGTCGTTTTTGGTCAAGCCCGTTTCGATGAGGTCGTTTTCATCAAGGCAGTTTAGACGGCTACCGCGGCGGGTAATGATGATGCGCTCCCCCAGCTTTATGCTCAGGTTGCCGCTGTGGGAGGAGACCAGCCCCTTGGTGAAGAGGTCGCGGCCCACCGTCTGAAACTGAGATAGAATCATACTCCCCCTCTAAATGGCACCTCGGAGCATAAACCCCTTTAGCCCTCCGAGTCAAGTTTTTCCGGGGCCTTCTCTTTTTTAGCCTTTGTAGTCTTGGCTTTAGTCGCCTTGGCTTTTGGCTTGGCTTCGGCCTTAGCCGCCTTCGGTTTAGCCTTGGCCTTGGCTTTGGCCTTAGTCTTAGCTTCAGCCGCTTTGGTCTTAGGTTTGGCCTTGGCTTTGGGCTTGGGCTTAGGCTTCGCCTTAGGCTTGGCCTTCGCCTTGGGTTTGGTCGGGGCCGCCGGAGCCGGCGACTGCGCCTGCAGCTCGTTGAACTTCTTCATCAGGCGCGACTTGCGGCGGGCGGCATTATTGGCGTGGATAATCCCCTTCTCGGCGGCCTTATCCAGAGAGGTGATAGCCACTGCCACCGCTTCCTGGGCGGCGGCCGTATCGCCCATGAAAATAAGCCTCTCCGCCTTTATGATGTTGGTCTTGCACATGGTGCGCACCGACTTGTTGCGCAGCCTCTTTTTTTCGGTTACCCGTACCCTTTTTTCCGCTGATTTGATGTTTGGCAATCTCTTCCTCCTTGGTCTAGCTCTTCGGCTTGGTGGTGGCTTCGTCGCCGATGCGGGAAACGCCAATCACCCCTCGAATACCGTCTATCTTGGCCATGAGCCGACTTAACTGGGCCAGGTCTTTGGCCTGCAGGGTAAAGTTTTGCGCCACCTTGTTGCCGTCCTGAGGGGTCACCTGCATCGAGCTGATGTTCAACCCCTCCTCGGCCACAATGGTGGTTATATCCCGGATGAGCCCCACCCGGTCCCAGGCATCAACCAGTATGTTTACCGGGAAGAGGGCATCGGTCGGCTCCCACTCAACGGCGATGAGCCTCTCCTTCTCATCCTCGTGGACTATATTGTAGCAGTCTTTGCGGTGAATAGTCACCCCCCGGCTGCGGGTGACGTAGCCGATGATTTGGTCACCGGGCACCGGGTGGCAGCAGCGGGCGAGATGGGTGACCAGGTTGCCCACCCCCAGCACCCGCACCGCCGACTCGGGGGGCTTGGGCGGGGCGGCTTCGGGCTTGGCCTGAGGGGGCGGCTGTTCGGCGGATAGCTTCAGGGCAATCTGGTGGGTGGAAAGGCCGCCGTAGCCGATAGCCGCTAAAAAGTCGTCGAGGCTGTCGTAGTTGAACATCTTGGCCAGCTCTTCGCGCTCGGCGGGCCTAATGCCTAAGTGGCGCATCTCTTTATCCAGCATCTCCCGGCCCCGTTCGATGTTCTCCGCCCTTTCCTGGCGGGCAAACCACTGGCGTATCTTGGCGCGGGCGTGGGAGGTCTTGGTGTAGTTGAGGTGGGGGTTGAGCCAGTCGCGGCTGGGGCCCTTGTCCCCTTTTGAAGCGACAATCTCGACGGCATCGCCGTTGTTGAGCTGGTAGTTTAAGGGCACCAGCTTACCGTTGACCTTAGCCCCGATGCAGCGGTTGCCCAGCTCGGTGTGGACGCGATAGGCAAAGTCGAGGGGGGTGGCCCCCTTGGGCAGGTCGATTATCTCCCCCTTGGGGGTATAGACGAAGACCTGGTCGATAAAGATATCGGTCTTGACCGATTCCAGAAACTCCTCGGCGCCGCTGAGCTCGCGGTGCCATTCGATGAGCTGGCGCAGCCAGGATATGCGCTCCTCGAAGTGGAGGTCTTTCTCCTCGCCCTCTTTATAGCGCCAGTGGGCGGCCACGCCGTACTCGGCGACATGGTGCATCTGGCGGGTGCGAATCTGCACCTCCAGGGGCATGTTGCCCAGCGACATCACCGCCGTGTGCAAAGCCTGGTAGCCGTTAGGTTTGGGGTTGGCGATAAAGTCGTCGAACTGACCGGAGAGGGGGCGCCAGAGGCTGTGGATGACGCCAAGTACGTTGTAACAATCGGCTACCGTGCCCACCAGTATGCGCAGGGCGAGCAGGTCGTAGATATCGTCGAAGTCCTTGCCCAGCTTTTCGTACCTTTTCATCTTCTGGTAGATGCTGTAGATATGCTTGGGGCGGCCCGATATCTCGGCCTTCAGGCCCGCCTTCTTGAGCTCTTTCTCCAGCACCTTGATTATCTTGGCGATGTATTCCTCGCGCTGGGCGCGGCGAGCGGCGATGAGTTTAGCCACCTGGCGGTACTTCTCCGGCTCCAGGTAGCGGAAGGAGAGGTCCTCCAGGTTCCATTTGAGTCCCCATATCCCCAGGCGGTGGGCGAGGGGGGTATAGATTTCCAGCGTTTCCTGGGCGATGCTGCGCTGCATCTCCGGCTTCAGCGCCTTGAGCGTGCGCATGTTGTGCAGGCGGTCGGCCAGCTTGATGAAGACCACGCGTAGGTCTTCGGCCATAGCCACCAGCATCTTTCTCAGGCTTTCGGCATGGGTGGCCCGGTTGGCGGTGCGGGGGGCGTGCAGGGAGAGCTTGCCCAGCTTGGTGGTGCCGTCCACCAGCTTAGCCACCTCGGGGCCGAAGCGCGACCTAATATCGTCGATGGGGATATCACAGTTTTCGGGGACGTCGTGGAGCAGCGCCGCCGCCAGCGTGCTGGCATCGAACTGCTGGTCGGCCAGAATGAGCGCCACCTGCAGCGGGTGCTCGATATAGGCGTCACCCGACTTACGCACCTGCCCCTCGTGCGCCTTGGCGGCGAAGGCATAGGCGTCCTCCACCAAAGAAAGTTTTTTTTCCGGCAGGTACTTCTTCGCCTTCTCTATAAGCTCGGCCAGACTCATGGTTAAAGTATAGCGCAAGGGGGCGGGGGGTGCAAAAAAGAGGGGAATACCCCTTTATTATCCCGTGGTTTACTCTCCCCACCCCAAGTTGTGATTCCCAACCCAACCCACCCACAAACGTCTTTCAAAGGGGGCTTCGCCCCCTTAAAAACCCCCAAAATTGGGGAGGGGAGGCGTATCCACAAGTTAAGGGGTTTACCCATTAGGGCGGGTTGGGTTGGGACAATAACACGTACGCGGACAGAGAGGGGTGGACATCAGGTGGGGAGAAAACCCTCCCTTTACAACCCCAAGCTAATACTGTATTCTAGCTCTTAAGAAAATGTTGTACCAGGCACCGCGCGGGACCTCGGACATTTTGCCCGAAGAACAGGCCTACTGGCGCTTCATCGAGCAGATGGTAGACAAAAGCGCCCAGCTCTACGGCTACGAGCGCATCGACACCCCCGCCTTTGAGGACACCAAGCTCTTTAGCCGCAGCGTCGGCGAGGACACCGACATCGTCACCAAGGAGATGTACACCTTCGAGGACCGGGGCAGCAGCTCGCTGACCTTGAGACCGGAGGGCACGGCCTCTGTCTGCCGCGCCTATCTGGAGCACGGCATGCACAACCAGCCCCAGCCGGTGAAACTTTATTACATCGCCTCTATCTTCAGGTACGAAAGGCCCCAAGCGGGACGCTTCCGCCAGCACTACCAGTTCGGCTACGAGGCCATCGGCGACGGCGACCCCGCCCTCGACGGCGAGGTCATTGATATGGCCTGGCGCTTCTTCGCCGACATGAAATTAAGCAAGCTGACCTTACAGCTGAACAGCATCGGCTGCCAAAAGTGCCGCCCCGGCTACGTTGACGAGCTCAAAGGCTACTACGTTGACCACGCCCTGGAGCTCTGCCCCGAATGCCAGACGCGCTTAAAGCGAAACCCGCTGCGTCTGCTCGACTGCAAACAGGCTGCCTGCCAGAAGGTGGCCGACGCCGCCCCCAAGAGCGTTGATTACCTCTGCGACGAGTGCGCCCAGCATTTTGAGCAGCTCAAGCGCTATCTTGAGCTATTGAAGCTGCCCTTCAACATCGACCATCGCCTGGTGCGGGGGCTCGATTACTACACGCGGACGGTCTTCGAGATTCAGCCCGAGGCGGCGGGTTCCCAGAGCACGCTGGCCGGCGGGGGGCGCTACGACGACCTCATCGAGGAGCTGGGGGGCAAGCCGACCCCGGCTATCGGCTTCGCCGCCGGCTTCGAGCGTCTTATCCTCAACCTTAAAGAGCAGAAGGTGGAGATACCGCCGCTGACCAGGCCCCAGGTCTTTATCGCTTCCTTAGGCGATGAAGCCAAAGAGGCGGCCACCAAGCTAGCCGCCGAGCTGAGGGGGGCGGGGGTGGGGGTCATCGCCACGCTGGGGGACAAGAGCCTCAAGGCGCAGCTAAAGCAGGCTAACAAACTGGGCGTGCGCCACGCCGTCATTATCGGGGAGGAAGAGGTCAAAGCGGGCACGGTGGTCTTACGGGACATGGCCAGCGCCGAGCAAAAAAGCGTGGCCATTGGGGAGCTGGCGGGGCGGCTTAAATAGCCTTTTTTGCTTCACTACAAAGCCAAATTATGGTATAATTATATACGTATGGCTGCCTTACAATCATCAACAATAGCCTCTGGTTGGGTGGCCTCTCCACTCTTAGCAATTCCCTCACTGAAACGGAGTAGATAACGTCTATGGCAAAGGATAAATCACCCAAGCCCAAAAATAACGATTACCGCGCCAAGGACATCCAGGTACTGGAGGGTCGGGAGGCGGTGCGCCGCCGCCCCGGCATGTACATCGGCAGCACCGACCAGCGCGGGCTGCACCACCTGGTCTACGAAATCACCTACAACAGCATCGACGAAGCCATGGCCGGCTTCTGCACCAACATCTGGGTCACCCTCTGCCAGGACAACACCATCAAGGTGGAGGATAACGGGCGGGGCATCCCGGTGGACATTCACCCCTCGACCAAGCTCACCGCCCTGGAGACGGTAATGACCGTCCTCCACGCCGGCGCCAAGTTCGGCGGCCACACCTACGTCGTCTCGGGGGGCTTACACGGGGTGGGGGCATCGGTGGTCAACGCCCTTTCTTCCTGGCTTACCGCCTGCGTCCGCCGCGACGGCAAGCTCCACCAGCAGGAATACAAGCAGGGCATCCCCACCGGCAAGGTGGAGGTGGTCGGCGAAGCCACTGATACCGGCACCACCATCACCTTCCTCCCCGACAAGGCCATATTCGGCGATTCGAAATGCGATTTCAACACCGTCAGCGAGCACCTGCGCGAGCTGGCTTACTTAAATAAAGGGCTGGAGATATGCATCCGCGACGAGAGGAGCGACCAGGAGAGGACCTTCTACTTCGAGGGGGGCATCACCGGCTTTGTCCGCCACCTTAACCGTAACCGGGTAGTGCGCAACCGCAAACCCATCTATATTAACGGCACCGTCAACGGCACCATCGTCGAAGCCGCCCTGCAGTATAACGACGGCTTCTCCGAGTCCTCTTTCAGCTTCGCCAACTGCGTCAATACCATCGACGGCGGCACTCACCTTACCGGTTTCCGCTCGGCGCTGACCCGGGTTTTGAATGACTACGCCCGCAAGAACAAGATGCTCAAGGAGGACGAGTCCAACCTCACCGGGGAGGACGTTAGGGAGGGGCTTACCGCCATTATCAGCGTCAAGCTGGCCGAGCCCCAGTTCGAGGGGCAGACCAAGGGCAAGCTGGGCAACCCCGAGACCAAGAGCCACGTCGAGAGTGCCGTGAGCGAGGGCCTAGCCCTCTATTTCGAGGAGCACCCCGACGACGCCAAGAAAATCATCGAGAAGTGCCTGCTCGCCGCCAAGGGCCGGGAAGCCGCCCGCAAAGCCCGCGACCTCATCGTCAAGCGGGGCAGCCTGGAGACGGGCACCCTGCCCGGCAAGCTGGCCGACTGCTCGGAAAAAGAGCCGGCCCACTGCGAGCTCTATATCGTGGAGGGGCCCTCGGCGGGGGGCTCGGCTAAAGAGGGGCGCAACCGCCGCTTCCAGGCCATCCTCCCCTTAAGGGGTAAAATCCTCAACGTAGAGAAGGCGCCGGCGGAAAAGATGCTCTCCCACGAAGAAATCAGGGCCATCATCACCGCTCTGGGGGCGGGCATCGACGACGAGTTCGACCTGGGCAGGCTGCGCTACCACCGCGTTATCCTGATGACGGACGCCGATGTCGACGGCTCCCACATCCGCACCCTGCTGCTTACCTTCTTCTTCCGCCACATGCCCGAGCTCATCAACAACGGGCATTTGTACATCGCCCAGCCGCCGCTCTACCGGATTAAATCGGGCAAGACTCATCAGTGGGTCTATTCCGACCCGGAGAAGGAAGGGGTGCTGGCCCAGCTCAAGGAAAAGAGGGTGGAGGTCCAGCGCTACAAGGGCCTGGGCGAAATGAGCGCCGAGCAGCTCTGGGACACCACCATGAACCCAGCCACCCGCACTCTACTCCAGGTAGAGGTGGAGGACGCCGCCAAGGCCGACCACATCTTTCACGTCCTGATGGGGGACGAGGTGCCGCCGCGGAAGGCCTTTATCCAGGCGCACGCCAAGAGCGTCAAGAATCTGGATATCTAAGCCTTCTTATACAACCCGTGCTCTTTGATGTAGCTCTCCACCGCTTTGGGGACAAACTCGCTGATGGATTTGCCTTCCGCCGCCCGCTTTCTGATTTCCGAGGCGTTAATGTCTATCCTCGGCCTGTCGAAAAGGATGACCCGCTGTGTTATGCCGGGCAGCTCCTTTTCTAGGGCGGAGAGGTCGGGGAGGGGGAAATCCACCCTGGGGACGGCCACTAAACGACACATCTCAATCAATCGCTCCGGCTGGTGCCACTTGGGCAGCTGCATCAAATTATCCCAGCCCAGGATAAAGAATATCTCGTCGCCCTTACTTAAGCCGGAATGGAGCTGGGCGATGGTATCAACGCTATAGGTAGGGCCGCTGCGTTCTATCTCTAGGGCGGAGAGCTTGAAGCGAGGGTAGCCGCTAATCCCCAAACGCACCATCTCCAGCCGGTGCTGAACCGGTGAGACGGCGTTGGCGTTATTGAGCTTAAGCCAGGGCTGGCCGGCGGGTATGAAGAGGATGCGGGGCAGGTCTAGCCTGGCCACGGCCTCCTCGGCCACTTCGAGGTGCCCGATATGGATAGGGTCGAAGGTGCCCCCCAGTACCCCGATATTCATAATGTCAGTCCCTTTCTATATCGACTAACGCTTGGGTTGAGGCCTAAAGACCTTTTTTCTCTTGGCCGGTTCGGGTTTGGGCGCCGACTGGAGTACTTCGGCTACGGCCGCCATGAGCTCGGCTATGCCCTGGCCGCTGACCGCCGAGACGAAGAAGATCTCGGTGCCGATATCGCTGAAGCTCTGTTTAATCTCGTCCTTCCTCTCTTGCACCGAGGCCAGGTCGATTTTATTGACCGCCACCAGCTGCGGCTTCTTGGCCAGCGCCGAGTCGAAGAGGCTGAGCTCGGTGTTCACCAGGGCCATATCTTCCGCCGGCGAGGCCGAGCCGCCGTCGAGCAGATGGATGAGCACCCGCGTGCGCACAATGTGGCGCAGGAATTCGTGCCCCAAGCCCTTGCCTAAATGGGCATCGGCAATCAAGCCCGGAATCTCGGCGAGGACGAAACTCTGCCGCCCCACCTCGACGCTTCCCAGCACCGGTTCCAGCGTGGTGAAGGGGTAGCCGGCTATCTTGGGCTTGGCCGCCGAGACCGCCGCCAGCAAGGTCGACTTGCCCACATTAGGATAACCGATAACGCCGACATCGGCAATAAGCTTAAGCTCCAGTAGCAGGGAACGTTCTTCGCCCTCCGTCCCCGCCTCGGCGGTCTGGGGCGCCTGGTTGGTCGAGGTGGCGAAGCGGGCGTTGCCCCGCCCTCCCTTACCCCCTTTGGCGACCACCACCGACTGGCCCTCTTGGTCCAGGTCGGCGATGAGGCTGTCGCCGCCAATCTGCGCCTTATGGCTGACCACCGTCCCCACCGGCACGGTCAGGGTCAGGCTTTCCCCCTTCTTACCGTGTCGGTCCTTGCCCCGGCCGTTTTTGCCTCTAGCCGCCTTGAAGTGCTGTTTGTAGCGGAAGGCCCTAAGGCTCGTCGCCGAACGCTCGGCAGTAATGATAACATCGCCACCATCGCCGCCGTCACCGCCATCGGGCCCGCCGAAGGGGACGAACTTCTCGTGGCGGAAGCTGACTACCCCGTTGCCCCCATCCCCCGCTTTAACCGTTATCTCAGCGCGGTCAAACATGGCCAATCCCTAAAAGGCTTATCAACATTTCCACAGTCTTATTAGAATTACTCTATTTAAATAATAGATATATGGTTAATAACACTAATTATAATACCACCGGCGGCTGGTGGCTAGTTAAAAAGGATTAGGGCGAGCCGAAAAGGGCGAATTCAAAGCTGGAGACGGCGATGGTTTTCCCCAAGACGGTGGTGATTGTCAACAAATGACATTAAGTGACATTTGATGCCTGTTTATCTTTGGTGGAAGGTTGGTGGGGAGGCGGTTATTCCTTTGGGGAAAGGCCCTGCCGGATGTCGGAGGCCTTGCGCCTTAAGAAGGGGTCGTTATCGATTTCGGCGGCTATCTTCTGGACGGCGTGGGTGACGGTGGAGTGGTCGCGCTTGCCGAACTCGAGCCCTATCTGGGCCAGCGAGCAGCTGGTGCCCTCCTTGAGCAGGTACATGGCTAATTGGCGGGCCAGGGTGGTGTTGCGGTCTCTCTTGCGACCTTTAAGGTCTTCTGTGTTTAACTGAAAACTCTGGGCCACGGCCTTGATTACGCTTTCCGGGGTGAGGGAAGCGCTCTTGGGCCCCTTGCCGGCGATGTCCTCCAGCGCCCGGGCGGCCAGTTCCGGGGTGAGCAAGGCCCGGAAGAGGCGGGCGTAGGCGATGGCGCGGTGCAGGGAGCCTTCCAGTTCCCGGATGTTCTGCTGGATGCGGTGAGCGATGAACTCGAGCACGTCGGCGGGCACCTCGGTCTTCTCCTGCTCGGCCTTGGCCTGCAGGATGGCCAGGCGGGTCTCGAAGTCGGGAGGCTTGATATCGGCCACCAGCCCCCACTCGAAGCGGGAGCAGAGGCGTGAGCCGAGGCGGGTCATGGACTTGGGTGGGCAGTCGCTGGTCATCACAATCTGGCGGTTGGCGTTGTGCAGCTCGTTGAAGGTGTGGAAGAAGCTCTCCTCGGTCTGCTCCTTGCCGCTGATGAACTGGATGTCGTCTATCAACAGGATATCAACATTGCGGAACTTGCTGCGGAAGGCCTCGGTGCTCTTCTCCCTGAGGGAGCTGACGAACTCGTTGGTGAACTGCTCGGCGCTGACGTAGAGGGCGCGGAAGTTGTTGTCGCGGGCGGTGTGGTAGATGGCGTGCAGCAGGTGGGTCTTGCCCAGCCCCACCCCTCCGTAGAGGAAGAGGGGGTTGTAGCCCTGACCGGGGTTTTCGGCGGCGCCCAGGGCGGCGGCGTAGGCCAGGCGGTTGTTGTGGCTGACCACGAAGGAATCGAAGGTGTAGCGGGCCTTGCCCTTGGGGCGTATGGAGGGGGCCGAGGCCGTGGTCTCCCGCGCCGTGGCCACTTGGAAGGTCAGCTTGATGTCGGGGCGGGTGAGCCCGATGAGGGTCTTTTCGATGAGGGAGCGCTGGTTCTGGTTGAGGTATTCGGCGATGAAGGCGTTGGGCACGCCGACGACGAACTGGTCGTCTTCGTAGCTCAAACCGGTGGTCTTTTCCAGCCAGGTGCGGTAATATGAGCGTGTCACCTGAACCTGCAGTTCACCCAAAGCGGCTTTCCAGATTTCTTGAGCTGAACTGGCTCCCATACGATTCGATACCTTTCATTAACAAGTTTAGTCGCTCTAGGCTTCTTTACCACAGACTGCGGCAACGGGCAGTCGAGGAAAAATGCGGTTCAGATAGAGGCAGAGGGAAGAATTTAAAGCGGCGTGCTATATAGAATAACGGGAGGGTACGGGTGCTGGCAAACTTTTTAGGACTTGTTGGCGGCGGGTTGTAAGGCCTGCTCTCTCCTAAAAGCTCTGCCAGACTTGTTTTTTCGCTTAATATTTAAGGGATAGCCATAAACCGAAAACTTGTTGAACGAAAGTTTTGGTGTTAAAATTTTAGCCCGTGGAGGCCTTGTTTTGAGAGTTGTTTTTATGGGCAGCCCCGCCTTCGCCGTGCCCTCCCTGGAGTACCTTGTCCTCGGCGGCTACGAAATAGTGGCGGTATATACCCAGCCCGATCGTACGGGGGGGCGGGGGAGAAGGCTGGCACCCTCCCCGGTAAAACAGACTGCCTTGGCTTTAGGCTTGACGGTGGTACAGCCCGAGAGCCTCAAAGCCCCCCAGGCGGTTGAGCAGCTGGCGGCTTTTAAGCCCGATATTATCGTGGTGGCCGCCTTCGGCCAGCTTCTGCCCAAGGCGGTTCTGGAACTACCCGAGATGGGCTGCCTTAACATCCACCCCTCCCTCCTGCCCAAGTTCCGGGGGGCCTCACCGGTGCCGGCGGCCATTCTGGCCGGCGAGGAATTCACTGGCGTCAGCATCATGCTCCTCGACGAAGGCATGGACAGCGGGCCGGTGCTGGCCCGGGCGCAGGTTCCCATCGCCGACAGCGATACCACCGCCTCGCTGGGGGCAAAGCTCTCCAGGGTCGGGGCGGGGCTTTTGGGAGAGGTAATGGTGGGCTGGCTGAGGGGGGAGATTAAGCCCCAGCCCCAGGACGAATCCCAGACGACATACTGCCAGCCTATAACCAAGGACGAGGGCGAAATCGACTGGCGTTTGCCGGTAATAGACATATGGCGACGGGTGCGCGCCTTCCACCCCTGGCCGGGGTGCTTCACCCGCTGGCGGGGCAAGACGCTTAAAATCCTTGAGGCGACGCCTTTATCTCCGCAGACGTCAGCCAAAGCGGGGGAGGTGGTGGCGCTGGATTCCGGTTTCGGCATCGGCAGCGGCGAGGGCATGCTGAACATCCTCAGGGTGCAGTTAGAGGGTAAGCAGGCCTTAAGCGCCACCGAGTTTTTGAGGGGCCAGCGCGACTTCATCGGCTCCGTCCTGCCCTCGAATTAAAAGGAGGTCACCTTGTCCCAACCCAAGGATTTAAGCCGTTTCGACGCCCTGGTCGAGATTATCGCTACCTTACGGGCGCCCGACGGCTGCCCCTGGGATAGAAAGCAGACTCACGCCTCGCTGCGGGGAAGCCTGCTCTCGGAGTGCTACGAAGTGCTGGCGGCGCTCGACGAGGGCGATACCGAGAAGCTGCGCGGCGAGCTGGGCGACCTGCTTTTGCAGATTGTGCTCCAGGCCCAGATTGCGGCTGAGGCCGACGAGTTCGAGATGGGGGAGGTCATTGAGGGCATCAATAAAAAGCTCATCCACCGCCACCCCCACGTCTTCGGCTCGAAAAAGGTGAAGGACGCCGAGGAGGTGTCCGTTAACTGGGAGGAGCTTAAAAACGAGGAGCGGGAGCCGGGGGCTTCAATACTGGAGAGCGTGCCCGGGGAGATGCCCGCCCTGGGCTACAGCCAGGAGGTACAGCGCCGCGTCGCCCATGTCGGCTTCGACTGGGAGGACATCAGCGGCATCATCGAAAAGCTGGCCGAGGAGGTCGAGGAGCTAAAGGAGGCCGATAGTCAGGCCGAAAAAGCCAGCGAGTTCGGCGACGTGCTCTTCACCCTGGCCAACATCGCCCTCAGGATGGGGATAGACGCCGAGGCGGCTCTCAGAGAGGCCAATAAACGTTTCTACCAGCGCTTCAGCTATATGGAGGCGCTCTGCCGCCAGCGGGGGCTTAAGTTCACCGAGCTTAGTTTCGATGAGCAGAATACCCTCTGGGAGGAGGCCAAGAAAAGCCAGCGGTAGACTCGGGGAAAAAGAAGGGGAAAATTTTACGGGGAGAGGTTTTAAGTGACCTCTCCCCGTAGTTTATTTCAGGACGTTTTTATCTCAGGAAGACATATTTCTTTTAATCTCGTCGACAGACAGGCTGTCCTTCTTGGTCATCAGCGATACCGCAATCAAGGTAATAAAGCTGAGCGGCACCGAGATGATAGCCGGCTGGCTGAAGGGCATCGGGGCGTTAGCCGCGGGCAGACCGTAGACCTGGCTGAAGGTATCCGGCGAGAGCAGAATCAACCCCAGCGATACCACCAGCCCGACCACAATCGAGGCGATGACGCCCCGTGAGGTCGTCCGCTTCCAGAAGAGCACCATGATAATCGCCGGCAGGTTGGCCGAGGCGGCCACCGAGAAGGCCCAGCCCACCAGATAGGAGACGTTCATGTGCTTGAAGAGGATGCCCAACGCCATGGCGATAACGCCGACCACTACGGCCGTGATACGCCCGGCGAGCACCATCCTGCTTTCGCTCATCTTTATCTTGAAGAACTTGTGCATCAGGTCGTTGGCCACCGCCCCGGACGAGGCGACGATAAGGCCGCTGACCGTGCCCAGGATGGTGGAGAAGGCGATGGCCGAGATGACGGCAAAGATGCCCAGCCCGAAGAACTTGGCTAAGAGCGGCGCCGACATGTTGTTATTGGTCAGGTCGAGGACGCCGTTGGTCATCGCCCCCAGCCCAATGTAGAGGGTTAGCAGATAGAACAGGCCGATGGCGGCCACCGCCACGATGGTCGACTTCCGGGCGTAGGACGCGCTGGGTACGGTGTAGTAGCGGATAAGAATATGCGGCAGCGCCGCCGTGCCCAGGAAGAGGGCAATCATCAGGGAGATGAAGTTAATCTGGTCGGCCGTGGAAGCGCCCCGCGCCGGGTCAATCTTAAACTTGAGCCCGGGGATGAGAACGTCTTCGCCCGCGGTGGGTATCTGGTAATAGACCGTTATCTTATCGGCGCCGTCGGTGAGGTTCGTCGAACCCCAGCGGATGATGGTGCCTTCCTTAATCGTCTCGATGAAGGAGAAGGGGTCCAGGGGGCCGGTCTCGGCGTCGAGCTGTCCCTCGATTTCGCTGAGGTGCCCGACCTGATAGAAAAGGCCTGCCTCCTTGGGGGCCCCGTTATAGAGCGTCTCGCCGCTGGCGGTGTCGGTGATGGTCTGCGTCTCGATGAGCTGGTTGTTGGCGGCATCGAGCTGCCAGACGGTTTCGATATCATCCTTAGAGAGCTTGACGAAGTCGGTGCCCTCGAATTCGGTCACCACCTCGTAGGAGCTGTCGGCCAGCGTCAGCGGCGCCGTCGAGGTGACCTCCAGGGTGGTGAAGTCGTGGTAGGGATAATCCGTGGTGTCGGGCGAAGTGGAAAGCCCGTTGATCAGTAGCATTATCACCAGCACCAGGGAAAAGACGACCAGCAGGCCGCCCTTGATGAACTGGACCCAGGTGGTCGAGGCCATACCGGCGGTGGCCACGATGAGGATAACGACACAGCCGACCATGATAACGCCGGCCTCGAAGGGCAGGCCGAGTAAGGGGGTTATCAGCGTGCCGGCGCCGACCATCTGGGGTATCAGGTAGAACAGGGAAACAATAAGGGTGCTGACCGCCGCCGCCAGTACTACTCCCTTTGACTTGAACTTGGCATCAATGGCATCGGCGAAGGTGTATTTGCCCAGTCGTTTCAGGGGCTCGGCGACCACGAAGAGGGCCACCATCCATCCCGCCAGGTAGCCTATGGAGTAGAGGAATCCGTCGTATCCATAGATCGCTACCAGGCCGGCGATGCCGAGGAAGGAGGCCGCCGAAAGGTAGTCTCCGGCGAAGGCGATACCGTTTACGCTCCAGTGGATGTTGCCGCCGGCGGCAAAGTAGCCGCTGGCCGATTTGGCTCTCCGGGAGAAATACCAGGAGATGACGAGCACGGCGATGACGAAAAAGATGAAGATACCGATGGCTAGGGGTTCAGCGCTATAGTTCACTATTCAAGCCCCCCTTTGCTGTCCTCGGCACCATCTTCCCCTTTTTCCCTCCCGGAGCAGATGCGGTTGTAGATTAGCGCCTGGATGATGGCCAGGATAATAAGGCCAAAACCGTAGGTGACGGCGACATTGAGGCTGCCGACGTCCCGGGCCATGAACTGCGGGTTGACCACGCAGATTATTATGAATGCGAAGTATATCGGGGTGTAGATGGCAAACATAATAAGGCCGAGCTTGGTTTTGAAGCTTCGGGTGTCTTCCGATTTCGACTTACCGGATGGTCCGTTTTTCATGCCTGAGAACCCACCTTCTAGCTATATTTATGCCCTTTTTTGGGCATAGTTCGACCACAGATTGACTAAAAATAGAGTAAAAATACGCCCGTCATTCTACGCAACCGTGCGGTCGAGAGTTTAAGAAGCTATGGTAAAACGACTAAACGTTGACGGGCGTAAAACCGACCCGTTTTACCATGCCTAAAGCCACTTTTTAGCTATTAAGTG
>JASFEJ010000009.1:0-19238 GCA_050124895.1 Dehalococcoidia bacterium | reverse complement strand
CCAGCCCGCCCTAATAAGTAAACTTCTTAACTTGCGGGTTACGCACCCTGCCCTCCTTAAGGGGGTTTAAGGGGGACAAAGTCCCCCTTTGTACATTAAAAGGGTGGCGGGTGGGAATAGATAAAAACAGGGTGGAGTGGATGGGAAGAAAAACCTGGGGGTGGGGTCTCTAATCAATTGACTTAACCCCCTCTCACTGCTAACATTGAGGAAATGACATCCAAGCTGGTTTTATTACCCTCAACGGCTGAGGTTAATAATAAGGGACACCTGCTCATCGGCGGCTGCGATACCATTGAGCTGGCCGCCGAGTTCGGCACACCGCTCTACGTCTTCGACGAGGTCGGCATACGTAACAGGTGCGCCGAGTTTAAGCGTGAGTTCGGCAGTCGCTATGCCAATAGCGCTGTTTTCTATTCGGCCAAGGCTTTTATCAACCAGGCTATGGCCAAGCTCCTTGATGAAGAAGGTTTGGGGCTGGATGTCGTCTCCGCGGGCGAAATGAGCATTGTTCGCTCGGCGGGCTTCCCCATGGACAGGGTCTGTTTCCCCGGCAACAACAAGTCGGCCGAGGAGCTAGGGCTGGCGCTGAAGTGGGGGGTGGGGCGCATCGTGGTCGACAATGTCCACGAGCTGGGAATGCTGGGCGAAATCGCTAAGGTGCAAGACGTCAGTCCTGATATACTCTTGAGACTTTCCCCTGGCGTCGACCCGCATACCCACGACTACATCATCACCGGCAATCTCGACAGCAAGTTTGGCGTGCCTATGGCTGACGCCGAGAAGGCGCTGACGATGGCCCTGGCGATGCCCCGGCTTAAGCTGCGGGGGCTGCATTTTCACATCGGCTCGCAGATTGCCGAGTTCGAGCCCTACCAGCAGGCGATAGACATTATCCTCGGCTTTGCCTCCGTGATGAAGTCAAAGCACGCCTTCGAGATGGAGGAGCTTAGTATTGGCGGCGGCTTCGCCGTCCAATATACCCTGGATTCCCCCGTCTCGTCTATCTCCGCCTGGGCGGAGGCGTTGACCTCCAACATCGGTATCGGCAGCCGGATGTTAGGGCTGTCCCAGCCGAGGCTTATTGTCGAGCCGGGGCGGGCAATAGTCGCGCAGTCGGGGATGGCGCTCTACACGGTGGGGGTGATAAAGGACGTTCCCGGCGTCAGGCGCTACGTCTCGGTGGACGGCGGCATGGCCGATAATATCCGTCCCGCCCTTTACGGGGCCAAGCACGAGGCGGTGGTGGCGAATAAGATGGCGGAGAAGGAAACAGATAAAGTCGCCGTTGCCGGCAAGTTCTGTGAATCGGGGGACATAATTATCAGGGATACCATGCTGCCCCCGCTTAGCGCCGGCGATATTCTGGCGGTAGCCGACTGCGGCGCTTACTCCATACCGCTGGCGAGCAACTATAACGCTGCGCTCAAACCGGCTATCGTTATGGTTAAGGAAGGCAAGGCGCGGCTCATTCGGAAACGTGAGAGCTTTGACGACCTGAGCCGCCTTGATTTGGCTTAAGGAGATTCTATGTGGCAGCTAGTCGGGCAGGATAGGGCGGTCACGCTGCTCCAGCGCAACCTGGAGCTGGGGTCGGTGGCTCACGCCTATCTGGTGGTGGGGCCTCCCCACGTGGGCAAGATGACGCTGGCGCTGGAGTTGGCCCAGGCGCTAAACTGCGAGGCTTCAGAGCCCCCCTGCGGTGAGTGCGACCCCTGCCGGAAGGTGGCTTCGGGCAAGCACGCCGACGTCCAGGTTATCGGCCTGAGCGCCAACGGCAATGCTAACGACAAGCTGCGGACGGAAATCAGCATCGAACAGGTCAGGGAGATGCAGCATGCCGCCAGCCTGCCGCCCTTTGAGGGCAAATACAAGGTTTTCATTATCGACGGCGCCGAGCTGATGTCCAACGAAGCGGCTAACTGCCTGCTTAAGACGCTGGAAGAACCGTCGGAGGGGGTGGTCTTCATCCTGCTCACCGCCAACGACTCGGTCCTGCCCACTACCGTTATCTCCCGCTGCCAGAAACTGGAGCTGCGCCCCCTGGCTGTCCCCCAGCTGGAGAACGCCCTCAGTGAACGCCGTAGTCTGGAATCGGCTAAGGCCGGGCTTCTGGCCCGTCTCTGTCACGGCCGTCTGGGCTGGGCGCTGACGGCGGCGGACGACGATAGCCTGCTGGAGAAGCGCGGCCAGCTTTTGGAAAGGCTGCTTGAAATTATCCGGGGCGATAACGAGGTGCGTTTCGATTATGCCGCCCAGCTGGCGGCCCAGTTCAACCAGAACCGGGCCTTGGTGCGAGAGGTGCTCGATTTGTGGCTCGACTGGTGGCGCGACCTGCTCCTGGTCAAGCTCGGCTCCAGCGACACTGTGACCAATATCGACCATGAAGCCGAGCTGGCCGAGATGGGCCAGAGTTATAGCTTGGCCCAGATAAGGACTTTTCTGGGCAGTATTCAGGCGGCCGCCGAACAGCTTGAGCAGAACGCTAACCCGCGGCTGGCGCTGGAGGTGCTCATGCTCAGTATTCCGGGAAGGAGTGCTGTATAAGATATGGCTGATATTGTAGGTATACGTTTCAAGAGGGCCGGTCGGGTCTACTACTTCGACCCGGCGGACATCGAGATGGATGTCGGTGACTGTGTAGTGGTCAAGACGGCCCGCGGGTCGGAGTTGGGGTGGGTGGTCATTGCCCCAAGGCAGGTCATGGCCAATGAGGTTGCCGAGCCCTTGAAACCGGTGGTGCGCAAGGCGGATGAGGCCGACATCGAGCGCGCCAGAGACTTCGAAGCCAAAGAGGCCGAGGCGCTGGCGGAGTGCGGACGGATGATAGAAAAGCTGGGGCTGCCCATGAAGCTGCTCGGCGCGGAGTATAACCTCGACGGCAGCCGGCTTACCTTCTTCTTCAGCGCCACGGAGAGGGTTGATTTCCGCGAGCTGGTCAGGGAGTTAAACCGGCGTTTCAAGGTAAGGGTCGAGCTGCGCCAGCTGGGCCCCCGGGATGAAGCCAAGCTGGTGGGTGGCTTCGGGCGTTGCGGACTTCCCCTCTGCTGTATAAGTTTCCTGACCGAGTTCTCCCCGGTCTCCATCAAGATGGCTAAGGAGCAGAACCTGCCGCTTAACCCGCTCAAGATATCGGGCGTTTGCGGTCGCCTGCTCTGCTGCCTGGCTTACGAGACCGACCAGTACCGCGACATGAAGGGTAAATTGCCCAAGCCGGGCCAGAGGGTCTCGACATCTATGGGACCGGCTAACGTGGTGTCGGGTAACCCCATCAAGGAAACGGTGCTCGTCGAGCTGGAGAGCCAGGCGACGGTGGAAATGCCGCTCAGCGATATTACTATTGAGAAGCAGCCGCCCAGAGGTGAAAGTCAGCCGCCCGAGGTCGAAAAGCCATCGCCTAAGGTTGAGCAGCCGCCACCCTTGGCTGAAAAGCCATCGCCCGAGGTTGAGAAAAAACCACCCAGGCCTGGAAGGAAGCGCCCCAGGAAAGGCTAGCTGTTATTGGGGCAGGTATTTTTGCCAGAGGCTCTGGCTCTGGCGGTAGCGGTAGGGTATGTAGAAGAAGCGGTCACCGTGGGGTGGGGCGGGGTGGTGGAGCAGTTTCATGCCGGCCTCTTCAGGCGTACGGCCCGCCTTACGCCGATTACAGGGTATGCAGGCGCTGACCACATTTTCCCAGACGTGTTCGCCATCCCGGTAGCGGGGTATGACGTGGTCTATAGTAAGCTGGCTGGTCTTCTGGCCGCAGTACTGGCAGGTAAAGTGGTCGCGCTGAAAAATCTCGAAACGGGTCAGCTTTCGCTGGGGGCGGGGGCGCTTAATCATGTAGTCCAGGCGGATTACCGAGGGCACGGGGAAGTCACGGTCGGTGGTGTGGATAAAACCGGAGCCGTTCTCCAGCATCTCCGCCTTGCCGCGGTCGAGCAGCACCACCGCTCGCCGCACCCGACAAACATTTAGCGGCTCGTAGTTCTGATTGAGCACCAAAACGGGGGAGTTAATCATGACCACAAGGCTTCCCTAGGCTAAATTACCCCCATTGTAGCCCAAAGATGCGGGTAGTGCAAATTAGGGGTTTTAGCTTGCCTTCTTCTTGCGGGCTGGCTTCTTACGGTTGAGATTGGCGTCGGTTCGGTAGTCGGGGGCGTTAATATTCCACACGACGCTGATTTTAGGTTCGGCGAACCTTGAGCTTATGGGCGAGTCGATTTCATCCAGTGAGCAGTTGGTGGTAACCACCGTCGGTAGCTGGTGGTTATAGCGATGGTTGATAATCTGATAGAGCTTCTCCTCAGCCCAGGGGGTGGTTGACTGCTTGCCCAGGTCGTCCAGGATGAGCAGCGGGGCGTTCTTGACCTCTTCGAAGAGCTGGTCGTAGCTAACCGTGCTCGCCGGGCTGAAGGCGGAGCGCAGGTGGTCGAGTAGGTCGGGCACGACCACGAACTTGGCCGCTTTGCCCTCTTTGAGGCGGTAGTTGGCGATAGCCGCCGCCAGGTGGGTCTTGCCGCAGCCGTTAACGCCGACGAAAACCAGCCAGCCTTCGGGCGCTTTGGCGAAGTCGAGGGCCAGCTGGTAGGCGTTCTTCAGGTTGTCGCGCTGCTCCGGAGGCAGGTTCACCCGCTTCCAGTCGAAGCTTTCGAAAGTCATGTTTTGCAGCAGCTTGGCTTCGAGGCCGCTGTATTGCCGCAGGCGGCTCTGACGTCCCTTTTCCCGCTCCTTCTGCATGCAGCGGCAGGGCACGGTCCGGCTGTAGTCGGGCTTACCCGAGGGCAGAAGGGGGTGCAAGAACCCCGCCCCCTTGCAGATAGGACAGACTGCTTCCGTTGTCACCTCGGTGTCAGCGTTGGACAATGTTTCCGTATTTGCCCTTGATGTATTTATCCGGGCCTGTTTTTTTAGAATCTCCCCGATATGTTCCATCGTCCCTACCTTCGGTCTTCCAGCTTTCTAAAATGGCTAAGATGTAACTCTTTTTGCGTATGTTTTGGTTAACGGCTTCCTTTATAGCGTCCCGAATCCAGCTTTCGGGGTAGTTTTCCAGGGCATCGCGCAGCTCTTCGGCAATCAGCGGGGTGAGCGTGCCGATGTTCTGTTCGTAGAGGCTGAAGATATCGGGCGGCGCTTCTTCATCAACCAGGGCCGGCTCTTTCATCTCCAGCCCTTCCAGCTTAAGCGCGCCGCTCTCAATCCTGGCCATAGTCCGCCGGCCGGGGTCGTCGTTGACCAGATATATGTCCTCGAGCTGGCCGTCCCTGTCCAGCGCCAGGTGCAGTATAGTCCCCCGTTTCGTTGCCATCTCCAGCGCTTTAGCCAGCGCCTCCTCGTCTTTGAGGCTGCTCATCAGGCCCTGGTTGCTCAAAAGCTCCGGGTAGCTGGTAAAGCGGGGGTAGCCGCGCTTCTGATAGAGCGTCTGAAATATATGGAGGGTGACTTTAAGCTCGGCGATGTCGCTAATCTGCGGCAGCAGCCTGCTGAAGAAGGCGTTGGGCACGGCGGTAAACTGCGACTTGGCCGGGAAACCTTTGAACTGCTCCATAGTCACCTTGAACCTTTATAACAAGCTCAGCTCTTCGTTGGTGATATTGTCGAACTTAGCCATCTTGGGCTTGAAGAGCAGCTTGACCTCGCCGGTGGGGCCGTTGCGGTGCTTGGCGATGATAATGCTGGCCGGCGGCGGGTAGCTTTCCCCGGGGTGTTCCCGCTCCCAGTCTTCTTTGCTGGGGTAATAATACTCGTCGCGGTAAACGAAGATGACGACATCGGCATCCTGCTCGATGCTGCCGCTCTCACGCAGGTCGGAAAGCTGGGGCTCGTGGGAGGCCCGGCCCTCCGGGGCGCGGCTGAGCTGCGATACCGCCAGTAGGGGCACGTTGAGCTCGCGGGCCAGCCCTTTCAGGGCGCGCGAAATCTCGCTGACCTCCTGGACACGGTTATCAATCCTTCTGTCCCCCTGCATCAGCTGCAGGTAGTCGACGATAATCATGTCGATGCCCCGCTCGAAGTGCAGGCGGCGGGCTTTGCTCCTCATCTCGACCACCCGAAGCTGGGGGGTATCGTCAATGTATATCTTAGCCTCGGAGAGCTGGCCTATGGCGTCCATAATCCTTTTTTCCTGCTCCTCGGTGTGGAGCCCAAGGCGGATGCGCCTTGAGTCTACCCCGGATTCGCTGGCCAGTATGCGCCAGACCAAGGGCTCACGCGCCATCTCCAGGCTGAACAGGGCCACGCAGGCCCCCTGCTCTACGGCGGCGTTTCGGGCCAGGCTTAGGGCTAAACTGGTCTTGCCCATGCTGGGTCGGCCGCCGATAATAACCAGGTCGGAGCGCTGAAAGCCGCCCAGAAACTCGTCCAGACCGGCAAAATTGGTCAGCACGTAGGGCAGCCGTTCTCTCTCGGCGCCTTCTTCCTCGTGGGCGGTGGTCTCGAAGTATGAATCCAGCACCTGTCGGATGTGGGTCAGGTCCCGGCGGCTCCGGCCGTGGCGCAGCCGGAAGAGGATGTCCTCGGCGTCGTTAAGGCCGCGGTCAACATCGGGGTCGGCCCGGTGGCCGATGTTGGCAATCTGCCCGCCGGCATCAATGAGGCGGCGCATTACCGACAGGCGGTAGACAATCCGGGCGTAGTCCTCGATGTCGAGCGAGGTGGGGCAGGCGGCGATGAGCCGACTCAAGTAGGCGGCACCGCCGCAGGCCTCCAGCTTGCCCTGCCTGTCCAGCTCTTGGCCCACCGTTATCTGGTTTATGGCTTCGTCACGCTCGTAGAGCGAAAGGCAGGCATCGTATATCCAGGCGTTTTGCTCAATGTAAAAGGGCGATTTGTTATCTATCGACTCCAGCAGGGGGGCGACCTTGAATATGGCCGACCCGTCTATGAGCAGTGAGCCGATGACCGCTTCCTCGGCGTCAGCGTCATGCGGCGGCAGCTTCTCGCCAACCATCCCTTACTTTTCCTCTTTCTTCTTGGTCGTCTTAGTCTTGGTCGTTGTCTTCTTCTTAGCGGCCGTCTCTTTCTTAGCCGTCTTCTTTTCCTTGGTCGCTTCGGTTTCCTTCTTGGTCGTCTTGGCTTTCTTAGCTGCCTTGGGGGCCTTGGTCTTCTTTTCCGCTTCGGCCTTCGTTGCTTTCTTGGCGGGCTTCTTGGCTGCCTTGGGGGCTTTCTCCGCCGTCTTCTTGGCCTTCTTGGCTGGCTTCTCCTCTTCGGCGGCCTCTTCTTCGGTAACGTTGACCGTTATCTTGGGGGTGATGTCTTTGCCCAGGTGGACGGTCAACTCGTAGGAGCCAAGCTGGTGGATGGGCTTGTCCAGCTCTATCTTTCTCTTGTCGACAACTATGCCCGTGGCGCTCTCCAGCTCGGCGGCGATATCGGCGCTGGTTATGGAGCCGTAAAGCCTTTCTTTGGCGCCGGCGTGCGCCTTGAGGCTGACCTCTTTGCCGTCAAGCTGGCTGGCCAGCTCGGCCAGTTCTTCATCAGTCTTGGCCTGGATTTGGTCGCTGGTCTTCACCTGGCTCATCGCCTGGGGGCTGGCCAGTACGGCCAGCTTGCGGGGAATAAGAAAGTTCCGGCCGTAGCCGGCGGCGACCTCTTTTATCTCGCCGGCTTTAGCTACGTTGGGCACATCTTGGAGGAAGACAACCTTCATAATCTCTCACCTGTTTTTCTAATTATACTTTAGTCTGGTAGTCGAGTTAAAGACTCGGTTACGGGTAATTCGGTACTAGTTTACCGATATTGGTGACGCGTTCGTCCCACCCCGTAATCTATTTAATCGAGGACGGTGTCCAGGCTGCGCTTCAGTTCTTCCTTGGGCTTATAGCCCACTATTTGCGATACCGGCTTACCGTCCTTGAAGATAATGAGGTTGGGTATGGCCATTATGCCGTACTGGGCGGCGGTCTTGGCGTTGTGGTCAACGTCCAGCTTGGCGATGGTCAGCTTGCCGGCGTACTCCTTGGCCAGCTCTTCCAGCACCGGGGCGGTCATCAGACAGGGCCGGCACCAGGCCGCCCAGAAATCCACCAGGACCGGTGTCTTGGCCTTTAGTACCTTTTCCTCGAAGTCGGCGTCAGTTACTGCTATTGGTTGACTCATGATTTCCCTCCCTAATTATTCGGCTGATGTCGCGTTCTACAGTCCGTTTGGCTAGACCGATGGCATTCTTTATCGCCTTGGCCTGGCTGCGGCCGTGGGCGACGATGATAGTCCCGTTTACCCCCAGGAGGCAGGCACCGCCGTATTCCCGGTAGTCCGCCTTCTTGGCCCAGGAACCCAGCCCAATCTCCTGGAGCAGCTCCCGTCCGCGGCGTTGATAGGCGGTGGCGATGACGTAGCCCACCTGGCGCGCCGCTCCCAGGAAGGTGTCGCCGACGCCCTCTATCGTCTTGAGCACGATGTTGCCGGTGAAGCCGTCGGTGACGATGACGTCGGCGGTTGCCTTGGGTATGTCCTGCCCCTCGATGTTACCGATAAAGTTAAGCTGGCTCTCCTTGAGCAGGACATAGCTTTCCTGGGTCAGGCGGTTGCCCTTATTTTCCTCTTCGCCGCTGTTGAGCAGGCGGACGCGCGGCTCGTCGATATCCATCAGTTGTTTTACGTAGGTTGAGCCCATTTGGGCGAACTGGAGCAGGTGGCTGGGCCGACATTCGGCGTTGGCACCGGCATCGATGAGCAGGGTGGGGGTGGCGGGGGTGATATCGAGGAAGCTGCCCAGGGCGGGGCGCTCCACGCCTTCTATCTTGCCCAGGTTGAGCAGTGCGGCGCCTAAAACCGCCCCGGTGTTGCCCGCCGAGACAAAGGCGTCGGTGACGCCGTCCCTCACCAGGTTGGTGCCGATTACTATCGAGGAGTTGGGCTTAGCTTTCACGGCTCTCATCGGGTGCTCGTTGGGGCCGATGACCTCCTTGGCCTCAAAGATTTTGAGGTTTAGCTTCTTTATATCGCGCCCGGCCAGCACGTGCAGCACGGCTTTATTGCCCACCAGGGCAATATCAATCCCGAATTCCTGGGCGGCTTTTATGGCTCCCTTTACTACCTCTCGCGGCGCGTTTTCGCCGCCAGCGGCATCAACGGCAATCAGCATATCTAAGTCTTTCTCACCAGCAATGTTAAGCGGTCTGCCAGAGGTCGCAGCGACCTCCCCACTGGGCCAGAACCTTTCCTCTAATGGAAAGCTGGGATATCTCGCAAAGGGTGGGGCAGGCCTGACATTCGAACGATGAGGTGCGGTAGTCTATCTCGCTGACCCCAAAACCCTTGAATTGGCTCTTATTCTTATGGCTGTTCATCGCTTCGTGTACCAGCAGGGCGGCGCCGATGGCCCCCATCACCTCGTGGTGGGGGGGTACGGTGACCTCGGGCCCCAGCTCTTCCCGCAACGCCTTGACGATGCCCTGGTTGAAGGCAACGCCGCCCTGGAATATTATCGGGGGCTGAATATCCTTGCCCAGGCCGACATTGTTCAGGTAGTTGCGCACCAGCGCCTGGCACAGCCCGTAGACAATGTCCTCGGTGCAGTGCCCGGTCTGCTGTTTGTGTATCATGTCCGATTCGGCGAAAACGGTGCAACGCCCGGCGATGTGCACCGGCTTGGTGCTCTCCAGCGCCTTTCGGCCGAACTGCTCGATGCTCATGTTGAGGCGCAGCGCCTGGTGGTCGAGAAAGCTGCCCGTGCCCGCGGCGCAGACGGTGTTCATGCCGAAGTCGGTTGCGTTCCCCTTCCGTATGATTATAATCTTGCTGTCCTGCCCGCCGATTTCGATGACGGTCTGGCTCTCGGGGAAATAATGCAGGGCGCCCACGGCGTGGCTGGTAATCTCGTTCTTGACCAGGTCGGCGCCGACAACAACCCCGGCCAGGTAGCGGGCGCTGCCGGTGGTGGCCACGCCGCCGATATCCGTACCGGGAGCTAGCTGCTCTTTGATTTGCTTTAAACCCCGCTGCGTCGTCTCGATAGGCTTACCCTGCGTGGGCAGGTAGAGGTCGGCGACCAGCTCGTCAGCCTCGTCAATTACGGCTAGCTTGGTGGTTACCGAGCCGACGTCAATGCCCAGATAGGCTTTCATCAGTTCTCCTCAAAAGCATTAATACCATCTTAGAACACGGGGCGTGGTTTGGCAAGGTTTTTAGCCGCCTGCCGAATCGAACTCTTTTTTGACTTTGTCAACCGTTTCCGGGCTGGCGACCAGGTCGGCCACCGTCATCGCCATGGCCTTGGCGGCGTCGAGCATTCCCTTGATGCCGTTTTCGGAAGCGGCCACTTCAGCGAACTCCGGAGAGTGTATGGCTACGGTTTCGGGGGCTACGGCGATGGTGGGGTGGATGCTGGGTACGAGCTGGCTGACGTTGCCCATGTCAGTGCTGCCGACTCTACTGTTTCCGACCAGCGGCATCTGTCGCCCTAGTGTGTTTATGTTCTGCCGGAAGAGCTCGGCCAGCGTCAGGTTGTTGCGCAGCGGTTCGTAGAGCACCTCGCCCCAGTGGTATTCCAGGCGGGCACCGGTGGCGGCGGCGCCGCCGACAAAACAGTTGAGCACCTTCTCTTTTAGCTCCTCCAGATAGGCTTTATCCTCGGCGCGCACCAGGAAGCTGCCGGCGCTGTGGGCGGGGACGACATTAGGCGCCTCGCCGCCGTCGGTGATAATGCCGTGGAGGCGGGCCTTGTCCAGAGTGTGCTGCCTGAGGGCGTTAATGGCGGCGAAGGATAACAGCATCGCCTCCAGGGCGTTGATTCCGGTCTCGGGCCTGGTGGCGGCGTGAGCCGCCTTGCCGAAGAATTCGACCTCAAGGGTGATGCAGGCCAGAGCCTGGGTGGTGGCGCTGTCGTGCGCCCCCGGGTGCGCCATCATGGCCATATCTATATCATCAAAAGCACCCCGCCCCGCCATGAGCACCTTGCCCCCGTAGAACTCCTCGGCGGGCGTGCCGATGACCATGACGCTACCCCCGCACTGTTCGATAGCCGCTTTGGCGGCTACGGCGCCGCCGACGGCGATGCCGGCTATCAAATTGTGCCCGCAGGCGTGCCCCAGCTGGGGCAGGGCGTCGTATTCGGCCAGAATGGCGATGGCCGGTTTACCCTGGCCGTAGCTGGCGCGGAAGGCGGTGTCCAGCTGGCAGATACCCAGCTCAACGCTAAAGCCGCTTTTCTCCAGATACTGGGTAAGCAGCTTGGATGCCTTGACCTCTTTAAAGCCAAGCTCGGGGTTGTCGTGGATTTCAAGGCTTAAATCACTTAGCTGGCGGCGGTGGGCCTCTAGTTCTTTAATAACCGAATCTTTGAGCGCTTTAGTATCCAAATTTCTCACCTTGTGGCCGTTTTTAATTATAACTTAGTGACCTCATAATTTCTAGGCGGGTTTCTCTTAAAACAGCTTAAGAAAACAGGTGCCAGCTATTGCATCCTGGTACCTGTTGTGCTATACTCTACACGGTACACCAAATTAGATAAGTTCTTGTTAAGTGGGGCAGAGAAACCCACTTTTTTGTTGTAGGGGGTAAAATATTCGGGGGGAGGTTAAGATAAGCGGGGATGAAGAGTGAATTTATGCTGGCCATAACCCAGCTCTCGGCAGAGAAAAACCTGCCCAAAGAGGTGGTGCTGTCCGCCGTGGAAACGGCGCTGCAATCGGCCTACCGAAAGGACAATTTCGCTCCTAACCAGGAGATTGCCGTCAAGATAGACCCCACAACGGGTAGGGTCAAGGTGTGGGCGGAGAAGACCGTGGTCGAGCAGCCTTCAGATACGCGCCGCGAGATATCGCTGGATGACGCGGCTAAGCTCAAGCCCGACGCCAAGCTCGAAGACATGGTCATGGTAGAGGCCACCCCGCGCAACGCGGGGCGCATTGCTGCGCAAACGGCCAAGCAGGTTATCCTGCAGCGCCTCCACGAGGCGGAGCACAGCGCCATCTTTGAGGAATACTCCGATAAAGAGGGCGACATCGTCACCGGTGTGGTGCAGCGCATGGAGCCCCGGCAGATTTTCGTTGACCTGGGCCGAGCCGAGGCGATACTACCCGCCGCCGAGCAGGTGCGTACCGAGCGCTATCGCATCGGCCAGAGGCTCCGGGTCTATCTCTTAGAGGTGGTGCGGACCAGCCGAGGCCCTCAGGTGGTCGTTTCACGCTCTCACCCCGATCTTTTGCGCCGCCTCTTCGAACTAGAAGTTCCCGAGGTCTTGAGCGGCGTAGTCGAGATTAAGGCGGTCGCCCGCGAGGCGGGCTACCGCAGCAAGATAGCGGTGGCGGCGCGCCAGGAGGGTATCGACCCCGTCGGCTGCTGTGTCGGCTTGCGCGGCATCAGAATCCAGAATATTATGCGCGAGCTGAACGGCGAAAAGCTGGACGTGGTCGCCTGGAGCGAGGATACCGGTGCCTTTATTGCCAATGCCCTCAGTCCGGCACAGGTTTTGAGCGTGGAGCTGGATGAAGGCGATGGCATCGCCACCGTGGTTGTCCCCGACAAGCAGCTCTCCTTAGCCATCGGTAAGGAAGGGCAGAACGCCCGACTGGCGGCTAAGCTCAGCGGCTGGCGAATTGACATCAAGAGCGCCTCCATCGCTGAGGAAGAGAAGCTGGTCAAGGCCGTTGAGCCCGAGGAAAAAGCAGCAGCGGCGCCTGTCGAAGTGCCTGATGAAGTGGTGCCGGAAGAGGTTGTTGTCCCCGAAGAGGAAGCTGTACCCGAGGCTGAGCCCGAGCCCGTCCTGGAGACCGAACTGGCACCCCCCGAGACCATCTTGAAGCCGCCGGTAGAGGTAGGGGCGGAGACGGCCTCCAAGCTCCGCTTCGCCGAGGACGTTATGGGCACGGCCCCGACCAAGGCGGCTTCCAAGTCGAAGAAGAAGAAAAAGAAGGGCATCGCCGAGCGCAGCGCCGATGATGGCGCCAGGGGCCGGAGGCGCCGTGAGCGCGAGGTCTTTGACGAGGAGGATGAGTATTAATTCACCTTCATTAAAACGTGTACCACAGCGGACCTGCGTCGCCTGCGGCAAAATAAGGCCCAAGCGGGAGCTGGTCAGGCTGGTGCGGATTGCCGATGGCGAGGTCGAGGTGGATAGCAGCGGCCGGAAAGCGGGGCGCGGTGCCTATTTATGCCCGGTGGGGGAGTGCTGGGCGGCGGGACTCAAAGAGGGGCGGCTGGAGCACGTCCTGCGCACCGCCATTAGTCCCGATAACCGGGAGCAGCTTATAAAATACGGGCAGGAACTGGGACAAGGAGCGAATTAGTGGCCCAGAAGAGTAAATCGGGTGAACCAGAGACAAAGCTGGTCGAGATTCCTCACTCAGTAGCCGTGAGGCATCTGGCCGAGCTTTTGGGTATCAGCGCCGTTGACGTCATCAAACAGCTGATGCGCAACGGCATTTTCGCCAATATCAACCAGGTCATTGACTTTGAGACGGCGGCGGCGGTGGCTACCAATCTGGGCTACGAAGCCCACCCCGAAACCCGTACCGCCCGTGCTTCCGAGAGCAAGCGCTATCAACCCCAGGAGGAAGAAGCCAGCGGGCTGAAGCTGCGCCCGCCCGTGGTGACCATTATGGGGCACGTTAATCACGGCAAGACCCGACTCCTGGATGCCATCCGTGAGACCAACGTCATGGATACCGAGGCCGGGGGTATCACCCAGCATATCGGTGCCTATCAGGTAGAGGTCAACGGGCAGAAGATTACCTTCCTCGACACCCCGGGCCACGAAGCCTTTACCGTGATGCGGGCGCGGGGTGCTCAGGTGACCGATATCACCATCCTCGTTGTCGCCGCCGACGACGGGGTCATGCCGCAGACTCTGGAAGCCATCGACCACGCCCGCGCGGCGGGAGTGCCCATCGTGGTGGCCATCAACAAGATTGATAAAGCGGAGGCTAACGCCGAGACGGTTAAGCAGCAGCTGGCCGATGCCGGCCTGGTCGTTGAGGAGTGGGGAGGCGAAGTGGTCAGCGTCCCCATTTCGGCCAAGGAGAAGAAGGGCATCAGCGAGCTGCTGGATAACCTGCTGGTGGTGGCCGAGATGGAGGAGCTCAAGGCCGACCCGTCGCGCCCGGCGGTGGGGGTGGTCATTGAAGCCGAGATGGACAAGAGCCGGGGCCCGATGGCGACGGTGCTGATTCAGACCGGCACGCTTAGGGTCGGCGACACCGTGGTCGTGGGCAGCACCTGGGGCCGTATCAGGGCCATGTTCAACGATGTCGGCAAGCGGGTGAGGAAGGCCGAGCCCTCAATGCCGGTGGCCATCTTGGGGCTGGACAGTCTGCCCCAGGTGGGCGATAGTCTGAACGCCGTACCCAGCGAGCAGCAGGCGCGGGCTTTGATACAAAAACACCAGCAGACGATGGCACCCCGGGCGGTGAGCCTGGATAACCTCTTCGACCAGATAAACACCGGAGAGGTAAAAGAGCTTAACGTTATCTGTAAAGCCGATGTCCAGGGCTCTATCGAGCCGATTCGAAGCTCACTGGAGCGATTGGGCACGGATAAGGTCCAGGTCAGGATTATACACAGCAGCAGCGGTAATATCACCGAGAGCGATGTCATGCTGGCTATCGCCTCTAAAGGGCTCATTATCGGTTTCGGCACCGGTATCGAGGCCGGGGCCAAGCGCCTGGCTGATGTCGAGGGCGTCGATATCCGCTCCTACGACGTGATTTACAACCTGGTGGACGATGTCGAGAAGGCGCTTAAAGGCATGCTGGAGCCCACCTATGTCGAGGTTATCGACGGCCGGGCCGAGGTAAAGGCGGTCTTCCCCAGCAAGAAGATGAAAGTCGCTGGCGTGGCCATTACCGACGGTAAAGCCACCCGCGGTGCCCAGGTAAGGGTGCGGCGGGGTGATAAAGTGGTCATTGAATCTACCGTCGCCAGCCTGAGGCGCTTTAAGGATGACGTTAAGGAGGTGGCTACCGGCTACGAGTGTGGGGTGGGGCTCAAGGACTTCGACGACTTCGCCGTCGGCGATATACTGGAATTCTTCCGCAAAGAGAAATCCAGCTAGAGGGCTGGTTATGGCACATCGTATAGAGCGGGTCGATAGCCTCATGCGCCATGAGATTAGCGAGCTGCTGCAGCGCGAAGTCAAAGACCCCCGATTGAGTAAGTTCGTGGCCGTGACCGAGGTTTCCACTTCCTCCGACCTGCGCTACGCTAAGGTATTCGTCAGCTGCATGGGCAGCGAAGAAGAAAAACAGGAGATGATGAGCGGGCTCGAAGCCGCCGCCAACTTCATGCGCAACCTGCTGGCCAAGCGCCTGCGCCTGCGCCGCATTCCCGAGTTGAGCTTCCACTGGGACGATTCCATCGAGCGGGGGACTCACCTCCTGCAGCTCATCGACGAGCTTAATCCCCCTCCCGACCAGCATAGTGACTGATGGACGGCATACTCAATATCAACAAGCCCTGGGGCAAGACCTCCTTCAGTATCGTTTCCCTGGTAAGGCGCCTGAGTGGTGAGAGGCGCGTGGGGCATGCCGGCACCTTAGACCCCGCCGCCACCGGTGTTTTACCCGTCTGTCTGGGCCAGGGGACACGCGTCGTCGAGTACTTGGTTGCTTCGCCCAAGGCTTATCGGGCCGAAATCGAACTGGGGGTGGCTACCGATACCCATGACGCCACCGGCACTATTGTCAGCCGGGGCGACCCCTCGAAGGTTACTAAAAAAAAGCTGCTCTCGGCGCTGGAGTCCTTTCGCGGCCTGATAGAGCAGACCCCGCCCATGTACAGCGCCGTCAAGCACGAAGGTAAGCCGCTCTACGAGCTGGCGCGCTCCGGCATCCAAGTCCCCAGGAAGAGCCGAAAGCGGTGGGTCTATCGCCTGGAGCTCTTAGACTGGCATTCGCCCGTGGCCACCATAGAGGTCGAGTGCGGCAAGGGCACCTATATCCGCTCGCTGGCCGATGACCTGGGGCAGCTTCTGGGCTGCGGGGCCAGCCTTAAAAGCCTGACTCGCTTGAGGTGCGGTATCTTCACTATCGAAGAGGCTATTACTATAGCCCGGCTTGAGGAAGGCTTCCGCCACGGCTACTGGCAGCAGTTTCTCTATCCCATAGACAGCGTGCTTTCGGGGTGGGGGGCGGTGGTGGTTGATGACGCCGCCGCCGAAGCTATAAAAAACGGGCGTCCCACGGCTCTGGAGGGCGCCGAGCTGCCCGCCTCCGTTGCCGGCAACCGCTGCCGCGTCTATAGCCGCGACGGCGTTTTCCTGGCTGTGCTTGGTTATGATGAGGAAAAAGAGCAGTGGCGGCCGGAGAAGGTCTTCGCCGATGATAGGTAGTATTCCCCTTGACAGCCTGACGCTAAAGGGGTATAGTTCAACCGATACCAAGAAGGGGGTGATTCAGGTGCAGGCTTATTGCTTCAAGTGCCGACGTAAGGTGGAAATCAGGAATCCCCAGAAGGTTACCCTGAAGAACGGCCGTCCGGCAACGAAGGGGATTTGCCCTTCCTGCGGGACAAAGGTGTTCCGGATCGGTCAGGGCTAACCAGTCTGCCCGAATTACGTTTTAGAGGTGAACTAATCCTCTTCACTATAATTATCAAGGTTTAGCAGGAGTTTTAACTCCTGCTTATTATGCCAAAGGGTTGCTTTTTAGGTAGTTCTTTGCCGGAATTCCAGTGAGGTTTTAGTGTGGTGTTAGGGTGTGTGGTTGGGCTTGTTTTTCCGGTAGCTGTTGAAAAGGAGGAAACTAGACTTGGGTAAGATAAATGTAGCCATAGTAGGCGTGGGCAACTGTTCTTCTTCCCTGGTTCAGGGCGTTCACTACTATGGGAAAGCCAAAGACGACGAATTCGTTCCCGGACTGATGCACGTTAATCTGGGCGGTTATCATATCAGCGATATCAACTTCGTGGCCGCCTTCGATATCGACAAGAACAAGGTGGGCAAGGACTTAGCCCGGGCCATCTATACCGAACCCAATAATACCTTCAAGTTCTGCGAGGTGCCCACTACCGGGGTCAAGGTCCAGCGGGGCATGACCCACGACGGGCTGGGTCAGTACCTTTCTAAGATAATTGAGAAGGCGCCCGGCCCCACCGCCGACATCGTTAAAATCCTCAAGGAGACCAAGACTGACGTCGTTATTAACTACCTGCCGGTGGGCAGCGAGGAAGCCACCAAGTGGTATATCGAGCAGGTTTTGGCCGCCGGCTGCGGCCTTATCAACTGCATCCCCGTCTTTATCGCCCGCGAGAAGTACTGGCAGAAGCGCTTCGAGGATAGGGGGCTGCCCGTTATCGGCGACGACATCAAGTCCCAGGTGGGCGCCACCATCGCCCACCGCGTTCTCACCCGCCTTTTTGGCGACCGCGGCGTGAAGCTGGAGCGGACCTACCAGTTGAACTTCGGCGGTAATACCGACTTCTACAACATGCTGGAGAGGGAGAGGCTGGAGTCAAAAAAGATATCCAAAACTACCTCCGTCACCTCCCAGCTTGATTACGAGATGAAACCCGAAGACATACATGTCGGCCCCAGTGATTACGTTCCCTGGCTGCTCGACCGCAAGTTCTGCCATATCCGGATGGAGGGGCGCACCTTTGGTGACGTTCCCCTGAATCTTGAATTGAAGCTTGAGGTCTGGGATAGCCCCAACTCGGCGGGGGTGGTCATCGATGCCATAAGGTGCTGCAAGCTCGCCCTAGACCGCGGGCTTAAGGGAGCCCTGATATCTCCCTCGTCCTACTTCATGAAATCGCCACCGGTGCAGTATACCGATGACCAGGCTCGCCGCAATGTGGAAGAGTTTATCGCGGCCAATAAGCCGGTGGATAAACCGCTGGAAAGCACATCTGTTTGATTTGCCACGGAGGTTTTGGTTAGGGCGGTGAAGATAGCGTTGGTTTCGCCGTATGATTTCGCCTATCCCGGCGGCGTCTGTGTTCACATCTCCTGTCTGGAGCAGCAATTTACCCGTCTCGGCCACGATGTCAAGGTCATCGCTCCCGCCTCCAGGGCTATTTCCGGCTTCGGCGATCGCTTCATCCCTATCGGCCGGCCCCGCCCCATCCCCACCAGCGGTTCCATCGCCCGGCTTACCCTGTCGCTGAGGCTTTCCTCTAGAATCAAAGAGGTCCTGGAACGGGAGAAGTTCGATATCATTCACCTTCACGAGCCCTTAATGCCCATGCTTTGCACCACCGTGCTTCGTTTGTCCCAGACAGCCACCGTGGGCACCTTTCACGCCACCAACGGCCGGCCGGGCTATAATCTGGGTCGGCCCTTTAGCAAGTTTTTCTTAAAGCGTTGGTTCCGTAAGCTTCACGGCAAGATTGCCGTCTCTCAGTCAGCCCGGGAGTTCGCCCACGGGCACTTCCCCGGCTACTATAACATTATCCCCAACGGCGTCGATTTGGAGCATTTCTCACCCGAGGTAGCACCCATCGAGGAGTTCAATGACGGCAAGCTGAACATCCTCTTTGTCGGCCGTATGGAGAAGCGCAAGGGCCTTAACTACCTGCTCGACGCCTTCGCGCGGGTCAAAGAAGAGGTGCCCAACGCGAGGCTCATTGCCGTCGGCCCCGGCACCAGGCTGCGGCGCAAATACAAAAAAAAGGTGGCCAGGAGCGGTCTTAAGGACGTCGTTTTCGTCGGCTATGCCAGCTACGAAGAGCTGCCCCGCTACTACCAGACCGCCGATATCTTCTGTGCCCCGGCCACCGGTTCGGAGAGCTTCGGCATTGTTTTGCTGGAGGCGATGGCGATGACTAAGCCGATTGTGGCTTCGGACATAGAGGGTTACGCGGACGTGATAAGCGACGGCGTTGACGGGGTGCTGGTGCCGCCCAGGGATAGCCAGGGCCTAGCCCAGGCTCTAGGCTCTCTCTTGAACGACGAGCCGCGGCGCCGGGAGATGGGGGCTCAGGGGAGGGCTAAAGCCCGTAAACTTGGCTGGGATAGTATCGCCCGCCAGCTCCTTGATTACTACCAGAGGGTGCTCGGTGAACCGCCCTGGAAGAGGAAGTTCCCCCGGCCTGAAGCAACGCCGATTTTAGTTTAAGCAAGCGGGAGTAATACCATTTCACAAGAATCAGACTCTAAAGCTGGTCTGTCCCGAATACGTCGTGCCATAGGCTCTCGCCTCACCCAGCCGATGGTGCTGGTTCTGGCGCGGACGGGGGTGACCCCCAACGTTATAAGCTGGTTCGGCTTCGCCGTAATCCTGGGGGCGGCGGCGCTCATCGGCACGGGGCACCCCTTCGCCGGCGGTTTTGTCGTGCTGGCGGCGGGTTATTTCGATATCCTGGATGGCGCGCTG
>JASFEJ010000008.1:0-21134 GCA_050124895.1 Dehalococcoidia bacterium | reverse complement strand
TTGCCCAGCTCGGGCAGGACGAAGTCGGTCATGCAGCCGCTGAAATAGCCCACCCTCATCTTGGTCTTAACGCCCCTGGAGGGTTTGTTGACCACGGGCACCATCTGCCTCAAGAATTTGGGGGCAATCTGGGGTATGTTTCTCCCCTTGCCCAACGCCGAAAGGAACATTGACAGGTGCCTTATGGAGCCCTCGGTCTTGGGCAGGAAGATGCCCTGGAACCAGGAGGCCAATCTCACCACCCAGCCGAAGAGCTTACGCCGCGGTAAGAGACTGCGGTAGACGATATTGTAGGGGAACTTCAGTCCCCTGGCCTTGACGGCGTCGGCCCTGGCGGCGACGATGACGTTAGGTATATTGGCCTTGGCCGGGCAGTTGGCCGTGCAGGTCATACAGAGGGTGCACTTGTTGAGGCGCTCGGCGTACTCTTTAGTATAGTCGAGGTCGCCGGCCAGCAGCCCGCGTATCATCATGTTCTTGCCGCGCGCCACCGAGGCTTCAATCCGCTCTTCCTGATAAACCGGGCACCAGAAGGTGCAAAAGCCGCACTTCATGCACTGGCCCAGATCGTCCTCGAACCTCTTTATCTGCTCGTATCTGTCTTCAGCAGCCTTGACCATATCAAACCCTCTCCTCCTCCCATATCTTGCCGGGGTTGAGGATATGGTTGGGGTCGAGCAGTGACTTTATCTTTATCATCAGGTCTAGGGCCACCGGGTCCATGGCTCGTTTCAGGAAACGCTGTTTCTCCAGCCCGATGCCGTGCTCGCCGGAGAGGACGCCGCCCACCGACAGAGCCGCGTTGAATATCTCCTCCATGGCGTCCTGCGCCCGGGCGAATTCCTCTTTCTTATTGATGTCGGTGAATATCGAGGGGTGCAGGTTACCGTCGCCGGCGTGGCCCAGATAGCTGATAAAGAAGCCTGTCTTCTTGGATATCTCCCCCAGCTTGTCGATAAACTCGGCCAGCCTGTCTCGGGGCACAGCCACGTCCTCGGCCAGGACGGTCTTGGCCGCGCCGAAGGTAGCGGCAAAGCCGGCGCTCCTCATCTTCCAGTATTTGGCGGCTTCATCGGCGTCCTTGGCTACCTTTACTTCCCTGGCCCCACTCTTTTTCAGGTTATCCACAATCTGCTTGGTTTCCGCCTCTACTGCCGCCGGGGAGCCGTCGGACATGATAAGCAGCAGCGCCTGGGCATCGGTGGGCAGGCCCATGCCCATCATCTCCTCGATGCGTTTCAGAATGAAGTTGTCAACGAATTCTATCTTGGCCGGCACCACGCCGCTGGCCAGTATGTCGGATACCGCCTGGCCGCCCTCAACCATATCGTCGAAGACGGCCATCATCGTCTGGCTGGCCTGGGGCATGGGTATCAGCCTCAAGGTTATCTTGGTGATTACGCCCAGCGTCCCCTCGGAGCCGGTGAAGAGCATCATCAGCTCGTAGCCCGTGCGGTTCTTCACCGTCACTCCGCCCAGCTTCATGATGTAGCCGTTGGCCAGTACCACCTCCAGCCCTAAAACATACTGCTTGGTCACGCCGTACTTGACGCAGTAAGGACCGCCCGCGTTCTCGGCGATAGTGCCGCCCACGGTGCAGCCCAGGAAGCTCTGGGGGTCGGGGGGATAGAAAAGCCCCTGCTTGGCCAGGGCCATGTTGAACTCATGGAGCACGACGCCGGGCTCGACGGTGGCCGTAAAATTCGTCTTGTTTATATCCAGTATCTTGTTCATTTTCACGGTGCAGAGCACGATGCCGCCCTTGATGGGTATGGAGCCGCCGCTGACGTTGGTGCCGGCACCACGCGGAGTGACCGGTATCTTGTTGTCGTTGGCCAGTTTCAGAATCTCCGACACCTGCTCGGCGCTGGTGGGCAGCACCACTATGTCGGGCATGTGCGCCCAAGTAGCCGTGCCGTCGTAGGAATAGGTGGTCAGGTCTTCCTTGGAGGTTAAAACGGCGTCATTACCCACAATCTTGCGTAGTTGTGATATAATTTTCTTCTCCATTTTAGCCCCCCTTCGATTCAGTGGCCGACTTTGACGAGACCGCCTTTTCCTCGGCCAGCAAAGCCGCCCCCACCGCCGCCACGATTTGCGGCTCTTCGGGCAGCAAGAGCCGACAGCCCAAACTCTTCTCCAGGCTCTTGACCAGCCCGATATCCTTAGCCCCACCCCCCACCACCACGCAATCGGGCTCCAGTCCTACCCTCTCCACCATGCTCTGGATTTTAGCCGCCAGGGTGCGGTGCAGGCCGGCCAGAATATCCTCTTTTTTAGCGCCCTCGGCGACACGGGAGACCGCCTCTGACTCGGCGAAGACGGCGCAGCCCGTATTGAAATCGACCTTGTTCTTGGACTTCAGCGACAGCTCGCCGATGTCCTCGAGGTCGACCTGCAGGACCCTGGCAATCACCTGCAAAAAGCGCCCGCTGCCGGCGGCGCACTTCTCGCTCTGCACGAAAGCGGTAACCTTACCCTTCTCGTTCACCCTGAAGACCCTGGTGAACTGCCCGCCGACATCGATTACCGTCCGCGCCGAGGGGAAGAGGTAGGCTACCCCCCTCCCCTGGCATGACAGGTCGCTAACCACCTCATCAGCTAGAGAGGCGTTGGCGGCACCGTAGCCGGTGGCGACGGTATAGCCAACGTCTTTCAAAGATAATTTGGCTTTGCCCAAGACTTTTTCGACCATCGCCTCGGCGGTGATTCTATAGTTGCCCCCCGAGGGCATGACGTGATGGGAGACGACTTTGTCCCCGGACATTACCACCGCTTTGGAAAAAACGGCACCGATATCTACGCCAACAACATATATCATAGCTTCAACTCCAATATTATGTAAACAAAGACGCCTCGGTTAAGCGACGCTCGGCTCTGGCTAATGGCGTCCCCTTCTTCTCCGCCTCTTGGACAATATCCCGCCCCAACAACGCCGCCCCTATGGCACCGGTAAGCAGCGGCTCCGGGGGCACCTGTACGGCGAAGCCCAGCTTAGCCTCCAGCGCTTTTACCAGCCCGATATTCTTGGCTCCACCCCCCGTCAGCGCCACCTCTCTTTCGATTTTCAGGCGCCGCAGCATGCCGTAGGCCCTGGTGGCAATGGCCTCGTGCAGCCCGGCAACGATATCGGCCAGCGCCGCCCCCTCCGACAGCCTGGTTACCACCTCCTGGGTGGCAAAGACGGTGCAGGTATTGCTTATCCTCACCGCGTTCTTAGCCTCTAATGACAGCTTGCCCATATCCTCCAGCTTAATACCCAGCTCTTCGGCAGCCACCTCCAAAAACCGTCCCGTCCCCGCGGCGCACTTATCGTTCATGACGAAGTCCACCGCCCGGCCGTCACTGAGCTTAATCCCCTTGCTGTCCTGCCCGCCGATGTCAATCACTGTTCTCACCTCGGGCAGCAGGAAAGCCACCCCCTTGGCGTGGCAGGATATCTCGGTTATCTGCTTATCGGCAAAGGGCACGTTGATTCGTCCGTAGCCGGTAGCCACCAAGTAGGTTATCGCCTCGAAGGGCAGCTTAGCTTTTTTAAGAGCTTCCTCCATGACACGGTTAGCCAGCTTGCGGTGCTCCGGCCCCGTGGGGCCGATGACCGAAGCCAGCACCGAATCGTCCATAATGACCACCTTGGTCATGGTAGAGCCTATGTCGACACCAGCGAAATACTGACTGCTCATCATCCTACCTCCTCACCGCCTCTAATGTGTCAATGAAGGCGTCTATCCTGGCTCTGGTGTCGGCTTCGTTATAGGAGCTGATGTCGATAATATCGCTCTCCAGAATAAGCGAGGGCATATCCCGGTATATCTTTTTGAGATGGTTCAGTTCCCATATCAAGCCAACGTGCCAGCTACGGCAGGAAAAGGCCTCGTGCATCACTATGCCGTCTATCTTATAGTCCTCGATGTATTTAATCAGCCGCTCGACGTCGGGATGGGAACCGGGGCGCTTCCTGGCTTTATCGTACCAGTAGGTCCAGGTCTTGACCCACCGCCAGGCAATGTGCTCCAGCGGGTCCTTTATCTTTTTCAGGTCGATGTCAAAGTCGCGGGTATTTTCCAGGGTGCGGTAGGTGGTCTCCACCGGGAAGGCCGCCCCTTTGCTATTGAAGTAGTTGAAATCACTCAGGGCAAACCAGGAAGGCAGCCCCCCACCCCAGATAAGGCGATACTTCTCGTCTTCAACCTCACCCTCTCCGCGGGCTATCTTACCCTTCAGCTCGGCGTTCAGGTTCACGAAGAAGTCGTAGCCCTGCTGGGTGGCCATCATAAACTGGATAGGCACCATGGTGTTCATGGCGTCGCCAGTGCCCATCGGGCTGGGTACGTTTCGGCGCAGGTCATAGGTGTCCACAATGAGGTCATAGGTACGGTCGACCAGGTCAACCAGCTCCTCAAGTTTAGCCCAGTCCATCTTGTGTCCCGTGTGCTTTTCCAGGAAAGCAACCAACCCCCGGAGCTGCTCCGTGATATGCTTGACGTAGTAGCCCTCGGTTTCGTGATAATCATAGTCATCCGCATAGGCGGGATAGGGCAGGTTGACATCATAGAACGGCACATCCGGCATATAATGCTGGGCTGCCTGGAACCATTTGTTACGCGGGTCACAGAGTATCTGCCCGCTGCCCAGCATAACAGTGGGTTTTACCTGGCCGCCCCAAGGGGGTTCGGGCGGCATCTCGCCCAGCTCTTCCCGCCAGGAATCAAAACCCAGACCGCAAAGGGCATAGGTACAAAGCGAACGGGAAAAGTTTAAAGACTCCGCTCTTTCCAGAAAACGCTGGGCATCACGCTTAGCACCGCAGATACCGGCGTAGTTTTCCACCCAGCTGGGCACGATATCCATAGCGCGGATGATTTCATCATAGGCACAAGCTATGAAGGTAAAGGCGATGGGTTTTCCTTCTTCCTTAGCCTTTTGCACATCGGTAATCATGGCCTTTACCATCGGCCCGATACTAGCCGCGGCCTCCGTAGCCGTCCTTCTTTTTTTTCTTTCTTCTGGTTTCTTTTCTTCCGTCATTATACTTACCTCTTCTGGCATCTAGCCTATCTTGTTCCCAGCACTTCTAGGAAAGCCTGTATCCTGGTACGCAGCCGGCCAATAGTGGACATGGAGTACTCATCCTCCAGGTAGAGAACCGGGATACCCTTTGACTCAAGATAGCTCTTCATAGCCGGCACTTCAAAGCCGAACGGGTCGCAGTATTTATAGATATAGAGGACAATACCATCAACATTATATTCCTTGGCAGCGTGGGCAATATGCCCGAACCTTTGCTCCAGGTACTCCGGATAAGCCCCCTTCGGTTCAAAATAAGTACGGCCGCACATTATCCCCCGTAGGTAGCGTTCCGCAATAGCGGCTACCGGGTCCCCTCCGGTCTTAACGAAGGCTCGGTACTCCCGCCCACCGGGACACAGGTCGTCGGTGACAACACTGGCACCAACTTCCTCGATAAGCTCGATGAAGGCAGCATCATCAACCTCAGCGCCAACTACCATAATTCGGGGCAGCTTCGTCCCGACGGCGGGCTGCCTTGGTTTCACCTCGGTTATCACCTCTTCAAGCAGCCGGGTTGACTCCTGGACCGGCAGGCTCATCGCCCCTACCAGTACCCTGGTCATTTCAGCACCCGAGAGCAAGGGCGGGGCTGATTTTCTCAGTTCGTACAACTCCCCTATGCGCGTCCTGTTTTCGTTATGCGCCTCAATGGCTCGAGTCAGACTATCATCAGTGATTTCTTTTCCGGCAAACCCGCCCAAACTCTTACGGAATGTCTCCAGTATCGAGGTAAAAAAATCCAACGATGAATCATCGGTGGTATGAGGGGTATCGATAAAGTGGAAATAGGGCAGCCCCAGAGTATATTTCCATATATCTTTGGAACGAGCCATGCTGTCGCAGGCATGGGGAATGACCAGGCCGTCGAGGAACTCGTAGTTCCCTTTAAGCGTCACGTCGAAACAGCTGCGAACCAGCGGGCAGACGATAGTCTCCATCTCGGTGTCCGCCTTGGTAATCGGCTCGTTGACGTCACCCTTGATGCGGAAGGGCACCACGCCCGCGGCGGTGATTATCTCTACGGGGGTAAAGGCGCAAAGGTAGCCGATGACCTTCTGGCCCTGCTTTTTCAGCTCTCTGGCTCTCAAGCCGTATTCCTGATAACATCTATCCGCCGCCGCCAGACCTTTAAGAGCAACCTTTTCCGGCATAACGTCACCCCTTTCTTTCAATGCCTAGTTTAAGGTATTAGCTACCCAGTTTTCAACCGTGTGAGTTAACTCGTCTCTTTTATACGTTCTCAGTCGGGGATATCGAAGAGGCCGGCGTCGTCGGCCACGGACTGGGAACGCTTCAGGGTGACCCCGGTCATGATGTGTATCAGCTTAAACGGCTGCAGGTTGGTAAAGGTATAGACCCACTTCGCCTTTTCCAATACGACCTCTTCGGGGTCTTCCCCCTTAGCCACCCTATCCAGAAGCTCGCGGTGATAGTCTTCGGTAGCCTTCATCACCCGTTGTAGGTAGTGTCTCGGTTCCCCTTCGACAACGCCGCCGTGACTGCGAGTGCCTATCTTGGCCGGCAGCGCCGCCAGCTTGCGGATGCTCTGGCAGTATTCCTCCAGAGACTGGAAGTAGTTGGGCCAGAAGGCCTCCTGTTCCGGCTCGTAGATGCCGGTGGCGTCACCGATGACTAAAATACCGTCTCTCTCGTTGTGAAAGGATATGTGGCAGGGCGAATGCCCCGGGGTCTCGTAGACCGTCCAGGCCATCCCCGACCCCAGGTCAATCTTCTCCCCTTCTTTGACAACCACCTCCACCTCAAAGACGGGGGCTTCGGCTTCTTCATGCCACCAGTCGATATCGCCCTTCACCAGCAGAATCTCGGTGATGGTGTGGTCCATCTCGATGAAGTTCTTGAGAAACTCTTCCCTCTGCAGTTGCCGGGCGGCGCGCTCGCTGCCCACTACCTTCAGGTGTGGCCAGAGCTTTTTTAGTTGCGGCACGGCGCCGACATGGTCAGGGTGGGTGTGGGAGAGAGCCAGGTATTTTATCCGCTCCGGCTCGATGCCCAGCTCTTTTATCTGGTCAACGATGATGGGAAAGGTGGCGCCGGTACCTCCCTCCATAATCATGCCGCTATCTCCCAGCGACAGATAGGCCGGGTAAGAAGGGGTACCCAGTTGATAAAAGTTGGGGGCAATGTTGAAGACTTCGTACTTCTTGTTGGTGCTCATTCGACTTTCCTCCTTAATTAATGTGTTTTATGAATAGAAGAAGCCCCTCCGCTCGGGAGGGGCTTCGTTTGGCTCTACTTGCTTATTCTAGGCTATTCCTAGCTAATCTCCATGCCTTGCCTCCCAAGCGTTGTTAACGCCGGCGTAAAAGTAATAGTAGTAATAATAAGCCTGGGAAGCAATTTGCTTTATCATATCTGTTTTTACCTTGGGCAGTAGTCTAACACAGGCCATATGCCCTGTCAACTCTGTCCCCTATAGTACTATTTTAAGGTATTGCCCCCTCGTTTTTCAAGTTTGAGATATCATCCCAGTCATAACCCATCTCCAGGAGAATCTCCTCGGTGTTCTGGCCCAGCTCCGGGGCTTCCCGCCTTACCGAGGCTGGCGTCTGGCTGAAATCCCAGGGGAAGCCGACCATCTTGGTCTTGCCCAGAACCGGGTGCTCGAACGAGGTCACGTAGTTATTGGCTATCGCCTGCGGGTCATTAACGACCTCGGTCGGGGTCTGGACGGGGGTGTAAATCAGACCCTGGCGCTCGAAAATCTCGAACCACTCTTCCCTGGTCTTGGTGGCGAATATATTGTCCATAATGGCGATAAGCTCTTTGGCGTTCTCGCCCCTGGCTTCGATGCTGTGGAAGCGGGGGTCGTTCTCCAGCTCGGGCTGACCCAGCGCCCGACAGACGTTGGGCCAGTACCTATCCGGCTGGAGGTGAGCCAGGATGAACCACTTGCCGTCCTTGGCCTGATAGTGGTTATAGATAGGGTTGCCGGCCTCGGCCCTGATTTCGCGGGGGAACTCCTTGCCCAACACCGCCGGCGCCGATAAGATAAGGCTCTCCATGCAGATAAGGCTGCCCATCAGTGAGGTATCAACCAACTGACCTTTACCCGTCTTCTCGCGGGCATAAAGAGCGCAGCATATCGCCCAGGCGCAGACCATACCCCCCAGCTCGTCCCCCAAGCCAGGTAAGACCTGGGCGGGGGGAGAGCCCCGCTCGCCGCAGGACATCATCAGACCCGACCGACCGATGCCGGTATAGTCGAAGGAAAGCTCGTTGGCGTCGGGCCCTTTTCGTCCCCAGCCGGAAGCTTGGGCGTAAATCAGGCGCGGGTTCCTTTTCATCAATACGTCGGGCCCGATGCCCATCTTCTTGGGGGCTTCTATGCTCATGTTGGTCACAAAGACGTCGGCATCATCAATCAGCTTTAAGAAAATCTCCACGCTCTTTCTGTGCTTCAAATCCAGGGCGATGCTCCGCTTGTTGCGGTTATGCTGCTCGAAATAGTAGTTACGCCCTTTTAGACCGACCATGGTGCCGATAATCCTCATGAAGCCCCGCCCCGGGTCACCGGTCAGCGGCTCGACTTTGATTACGTCGGCGCCCAAATCCCCCAGCTTGGTGCCGCAGACCGGCCCCTGCTGGAACATGGTTATCTCCACCACCTTGACCCCGTCTAAAGGTCCCGCCATCTTTTGGTTTTTATTTGAGTTTTCCATTGTCTTAGTCCTAAAAATAAAATTACCCCCGCTCGGGGGGGATAACATTAAACCTTTCTAGTTTGTTTCCGGTTATACTATTAGATTTTCACAAATATTGTCCCCCCAATGCGCACTAGGTGCGCACGGTAAATATGAAGTTCGTGTTGTATAAACCTGGGAAGACAATATTTTCTATCATTCTATATACACCCGGTTTAGTGGAAACGACTTTAACACAGGCCAAAATTTTTGTCAACTTTGGCTGTGTCTGGGATATACAGGGGTGTCTAAGAGGGGCAAAGCCCCTCTTAAAAAACACTTCCCCCTTCCCCTTGAGGGGAAGGGGGATAAAGGGGGATGGGGTGAAAGAATACTATCATTATGATAGTATTTACCAATATGGAACTGGCCATATACGCCGTTATCTGCTCGCTTCTAATGCTGGTGGGGCTAATCGGCATCTTCGCCCCCATCCTCCCCGGCATCCCCATCGCCTGGCTCGGTCTATTCATCTACGCCATCGGCACCGGCTTCGAGCGCATTTCGGTAGTCACCATCATCGTCTTCGCCGCCATAACGGCTTTAATACTCATCCTCGACGCCCTAGCGCCGATGCTGGGCGCCAAGAAGTTCCAGGCCAGTAAACTCGGCGTCTTTGGCGCCTTTATCGGCCTGATTATCGGCGTAATCTTCCTCGGCTTCTGGGGCATCATCTTGGGCCCCTTCCTGGGGGCTTTTCTATTTGAGTTCCTAGCCAAGAGAAAGGCCAAAGGTGCTTTGAAGGCGGCCTTCGGCACCTTTGTCGGCTATATGGTCGGCGCCCTGGTCAAGGTAATCTTCATCTGCATCATGGCTGGTTTTTTCATCGCCTCTCTGTTCTAACCCCATTACGCGCAGGTAAGGTTTATGGTATAGTAGGGACAGCATGCTGGCCAAAGTAATCACCTGCGCCGTGGTCGGGCTGGAAGGCGCCCTGGTCGAGGTCGAGGTTGATATCGCCCCCGGCCTGCCCTCCTTCACTATCGTGGGGCTGCCCGATACCGCCGTCCAGGAAGCCAAGGAGCGGGTGCGCGCCGCCATCAGGAACTCGGGGTGTCAATTCCCCACGCGGCGCATCGTGGTCAACCTGGCTCCCGCCTATCTCAAGAAAGCCGGTCCCGCTTATGATTTACCCATCGCCGTGGGCATACTGCTCAGCTCGGAGCAGCTATCGGCCGACCTCTCCCAGACCGTCCTCCTCGGCGAACTGTCGCTGGACGGCAGCCTGCGCCACACCAACGGCATCCTGCCCATGGTGGCGCTGGCTCATCAGGAAAAGATTGCCACCGTCATCGTGCCCGAAATGGATGCCAGGGAGGCGTCGATAATAGAGGGCACCGAAATCATCCCCATAACCTCTCTGGCCCAGCTGGTCAGCTATTTCCGGGGGGAGATAGAAGCCCCCGAGTTCGAGAAGGCCACCGCCGAAGAGTTCAACCCCACCACCCTGCCCCCCACTGACCTGGCCTACGTCAAGGGTCAGGAGCACGTCAAGCGAGCCCTGGAGGTAGCGGCGGCGGGGGGACACAATGTCATTATGATGGGGCCACCGGGCAGCGGCAAGACGCTGCTGGCGCGCTCTCTGCCGTCACTATTGCCTCCCATGACCGACGAGGAAGCCCTGGAGGTAACCAAGGTCTACAGCGTCAGCGGGCTTTTGCCGGCCAACACCCCGCTGATAAAACAGCGCCCCTTCCGCTCCCCTCACCACAGCATCTCCAACGCCGGGCTGGTGGGCGGGGGGCAATGGCCCCGCCCCGGTGAGATAAGCTTGAGCCACCGGGGGGTGCTATTCCTGGACGAGCTGCCCGAATTCGGCCACGCCGTGCTTGAGGTATTGCGCCAGCCGCTGGAAGACCGGGTAATCACCATCAGCCGCGCCCAGGGGAGCGTCACCTTCCCGGCCAACTTTACGCTGGTGGGGGCGATGAACCCCTGTCCCTGCGGCTACTACGGCGACCCCTTCAAGCAGTGCACCTGCTCGCCGAGCCTGGTCAGCCGCTACCAGAAGCGAATGAGCGGGCCCTTTATCGACAGGGTGGATATCTTTGTCGAGGTGCCCCACATCGACTACGAAAAGCTGGCCGACGACAGGCTGGGGGAAGAATCGGAGAAGGTGCAAAAGCGAGTCGAGGCGGCGCGCCTAATCCAGCGCCAACGCTTCAAGGGGACGAAGCTGGTCTGCAACGCCGAGATGACGCCCACCGAGGTCAGGGAATACTGTCAGACCGAGGAATCGGCCCAAGGGCTGCTCAAAGCGGCCATGAAGCAGCTTTACCTCTCCGCCCGCGCCTTCCACCGCATCCTCAAAATAGGCCGCACCCTCGCCGACCTGGAGAACACCGATATCATCAAGGCAAATCATATCGCCGAGGCTATCCAGTATCGGCCACGGAGCCTGGTGTAGTCAGCCTTGACTCTCTAGTTGAGGTTTACTCCGCCACCCCGTTTCCTTGACGAAGCAGAAAGCCACCAGTGACAGCAGCCCGAAAGCCGACCAGACGAAGAAGGGATAGGGGACAGCGGGGTTGGCCGGGTCGGCCAGGCTATTACCCAGGGCGGGAGAGATAAGGCCACCCACGCTCATAAGGGTCTGCGTCAGCCCCATGGCGGTACCGGCATAGACCACCCCCACCCCTTCGGTTTCGGTGCTTATGGTCAGGGCAATGGCCATAAAGCCATCACGGCAAACACCGACCAATACCATTATCACCCAGACCATACTATCGCCCATCACGGGCACCAGGGCGACGCCGACAATGGTAACGACCAGTATCGGGAAAAGGACGGCCTTCTTCAGGCCAATCTTGGACGATAAAAGAGTCAGCGGGATAACCCCCAGCATGCTGAGGCCACTAAAAACGGTCAGGGGGCCATCGGCACTGGCTACCGTCCAACCGAGATTGCGCAGGTAGGTGGGCAAATAACCGATTAATCCCTGGATACAGCCGGAAAAGCCCAGCATGGTCAAACCGAGAAACCAGATAGACTTGAGCGGAAAGATACGAGCGATTGACTGGCGCAGCGGTGCCTTTTCCGGTGAAGCCCCCAGGCGCAACTGGTGATGCTCCCTGACGGTGAGCAGCCAGATCAAGCCGATGAGGGCAGACATGCCTCCATAGAGAATCACAACACCCCGCCAGCTGCCAAACAGAGGGGAAAGCGTGGTGGCACTAATCAGAGCGCCTACGGTAAAGCCCAGTCCCATGCCTGCCGATAACACGCCGTTGGCGACAACCAGCCTCCGCCCCGAAAACCAGGTGGCGGTGACCTTGAAGACGTTGTTGGGTATAACCCACATGGGAAGCGCGAAGAAGAAGGTAACCAAGGCCAGAGTTAGAAAGCCATCGGTAGTGCCCCTGAGGGCGCCGAAGGTTCCAGACAGGATACAGGCAATGGACATGACGCGAATGGCTCCAAAGCGGTCGGCGAGCAGACCAGCGAAGAAGACAGCCACCACACCGGCAAAGGCAGGAATGCCCCAAATTACGCCCAATTGCACCAGGCTCAGGCCCAAGTCCTCGGCTATTTCTTTAAAGAGGACGGTCATGCAAACCTGCTGCATGGCGACGGTAAAGGTGCAGGTAAGCGCCGCCAGGATGAGCACGTAGAGGCGGAAACCTTTCCCGCTATCCTGGGTATTAATCATGTTCACTATTCAAAATGCCCTTCCGTCATAGGCATATTCCGCACGTTCAGATAAAACCCCCGATAATGGAAAACCAGAGATACAAGTCAGCCGCTAGCCCAAGAGCCAGAAGATACCGCCCATAACCAACAGGATGATACCAACAACTAGGGATATCCAGCCACCTATCTTCAGTGTACCCACTCGGGGACGTGGCGGCCATCGCTCCAGGAACTCCCTGGCGTCAGGGCGGCGGGCCAGGGAATCATAGTACCTGTGTTCCTCTCCCCGGCCCAGCAAAACCAGGATGATACCCACGATGGCAAAAAAACCACCGATACCAATAGGTATAAAATACTCGCCAGAAGTCACCGTAAAACTCCCGCTTTATTTTACTTCAGCGGTGGCGCCAGCTGCTTCCAGTTTCTGCTTCATCGTAGCCGCTTCGTCCTTGGTCACTCCCTCTTTCACCGTTTGCGGAGCGCTCTCGACGAATTCCTTGGCCTCTTTTAGGCCTAATGTCGTCATTTCCCTGACGGCACGGATAACGTTAATCTTGTTGGCCCCTACATCCTTGAGAACGACGCTGAATTCCGTCTGCTCCTCAGCCGCCGGAGCCGCAGCCGCCGGCCCACCTGCGGCCGGTGCCGCTACCGCCACCGCCGCGCTAACGCCGAACTCGTCCTCCAGAGCCTGCACCAGCTCAGAAAGCTCGAGGACGGTCATCTTCTTTATATTGGACATGATGTCCTCGACACCCTTGGACAGCTTCTTGGGCGGTTTTTTCTCCTCAGCCTTGGCTTCCGGTTTAGGCTCAGGTTTAGGCTCGGGCTTGGCTTCCGCCTTCGGTTCCGGTTTGGCCTCAGGTTCTTTGGCCTCAGCCTTGGCCTCTGGCTGAGCTTCAGGCTCTTTAGCTTCAGCCTTGGCTTCGGGTTCTTTGGCCTCAGCTTCGGGCTTCTCCTCCTGTTTGTTCTTGGCTTCTTCCTCTGTCATCTTATCCTTCCTCCAATTGTTTAATCCTGGCTTGCAACACCCCTACCAGTCCTGTCATCGGGGCGTTGAGACGGCCGACCAGCGCCGTTAGCGGGCTCTTGATTCCACCCACAACCCTGGCCAGCAGAATATCCCTTGATGGTAGTTTGGACAAGGTTTCGACTTCCTCCCGGCTGAGCATCCTGTCGGGCAAAAAGCCGCCCTTGACCGTCATCTCTACCTTGGCCTCTTCGATATAAGTGGCTAAAGCCCTGGCCGGCTCGGTTATATCGCCGTAGCCGAAAGCAATCGCCACCGGCCCCTCGAAGAAGCCAACCAGCTCGTCCTTGCCCGCCCTCTCGGCGGCAAAGCGCGCCAGCGTATTCTTAACCACCCGGTACTCAACGCCGGCTTCCCGGAACTGGCGGCGCAGCTCGGTCATCTCGGCCGCCGTCAGCCCCCGATAGTCGGTGAGAACGCCAACGCTGCACTTGGCAAAGATTTCCTGCAGGCTATCGATAAGCTGCGCCTTCTTTTCCCTGGTAGCCACTACTCATCACCTCCTTATAAAAAACTAAGTCCTTGCACCTGCCGCACAAGGACTTAAATAATACTCTCAATCCTTATTATCCTCGGCAGGCATTTAATTTGAGCCCTAAGGGCACCCGCTGTCTCCGGAAACACTTTATTCTATTGTTCGGCTATTATACTACTTCACCGGCTCGAAAGCAAAGAACATCCTGGGCACTTCCTCCATGACACGCTTCTTCTCCACAATCATCGGCGGTACCTCATAGGTAAACAGCCGTACCGCCGCACCCTCTTTAAGCTCACCTTCCTTACAATTAGCGATACGGCAGATAAGCTTGCGCCCGTCCTCCAGCTCAATCAGGGCGTGAATCAGGGGCGCATCGAAGCCGTGAGGCACTCCGGCCACCTCCTCGGTGAAACGCAGCACCTTACCCTTGGTGGGCAGGTCTACCCACTCTAGGTCGTCGGAATTACACTTCGGGCAAACGACCCGCGGCGGGAAAGGCGTAGTGCCGCATTTCTTACACTTGGTGGTGGTAAAACGGTTTTCCCTTAAGTGCTCGTAAAACTGGTGAACTCGGTTAAACTCCTTGGCCTCAAAAGGATAGAGGTCCAGAGTTGATGGATATAAACCCTCTAAAATCGGTACTCCCGGTACTGGCATAATTTCCCCCTTACAGCGTTAATCTTATCTTTAGGGCTCTCTCCCGTAGATAAGTATGGTATGCTCAACGTTGAGGCCGCTCAGGTTATGGGTCAACCCTATCTTGGCGCCCTCTACCTGCCTGATGGCCCTACCCTGCAGCTGGCGAAGAATCTCCAGCGCCTGGCGGATGCCGGTGGCACCGAAGGGATGACCGCAGGAAAGCAGCCCGCCGTCGGTATTTACCGGAATCTTGCCGCCGAAATCGTTCTGTCCCGACTCAACAAAGGGTCCGCCTTCGCCCTTCTTGCAGAAGCCCAGGTCCTCCATCTCGATAATCTCCGAGATGGTGAAGCAGTCATGAGTCTGGGCGACGTCAACGTCCTCGGGTTTAACCCGGGCGCGCTCGTAAGCAACCTTGGCCGCCGTCTGCAGGTGAAGCCAATCGGCCAGGCTATCACTGGGCCAGTTCATCGACATGCTGTGGAGACTCGCCTGAGCCGTTCCCCTGACGTAAACCAGAGGTCTATCGGTAAGCTCCTTGGCCTTATCTTCGTGAGTCAATATCACCGCGGCGCAACCGTCGGTAATAGGCGTGCAATCAAAGAGGCCGAGCGGCGGCACCACTGCCCTGGCCGCCATCACCTCTTCCATGGTAACCTCTTTCTGAAACTGCGCCTTAGGGTTGGTGGAGCCGTTGCGGCGGTTCTTAACCGAAACCACCGAAAGCTGTTCTTTGGTCGTACCGTAGCGCTTCATGTGCTCCTGGGCGGTCATGCTGAAAAAGGGAGGCGGTAAGCCCATCCCCTGGGCGCCGTCCCAATCATGGTCGATAGAAGCCATCTCGCTGTAGTAGGTTTCCCACCGCTGCGGCGTATAGAGCTTTTCGCCGCCGGCAACCATGACGACATCGGCCATCCCGGACTTTATCAGCCCCGTGGCCATGATGATACCCGAACTGCCGCCGGCGCAGAGAGTGTCCACCCTGGTACAGATACTGGTCGGCTTGAGACCCATGCGCTCGGCCATGACCGGAGCCGCGTTGACCTGAAAAGAGCTGCGACCGCAGTAGGAAGAGGCAAATAACAGGCCGTCTATGTCCTCTTTCTTCAGCGCCGGAATGTCGTCGTAACAATCCTGCGCCGCCTCCTGAGCTAAATCAACCAAGCTGGCCTCTCTTACCCCCCACACATCCATGCCCCCAGCGATAATACAGACCTTTCTATCCGCCATTTGTAACCTCCTTAATCTTATCTAGCCCTTTTTGAATTCGTAGCTGATTCTGCCTTCAGGCCGTTTTAAGGGAACGACCACCAGGCTCATGCCCGCCTTGATATCTTCGGGGGCGATGTCTTTACTCAAGCGGGCCATAATCTGTAAGCCGCCCTCGAACTCGGCCAGCGCCAGGGTATAAGGCGCGTCGTCCTCAAAGCCGGACGGCCCGTAATTGACAATGGTATAGCTGGCCAGCTTACCCTTACCCTTAACCTCAAACCACTCCACCTCGCCCGAAAGGCAGCTGGGGCAATCGGCCTTGGGGGGGAAATAGCTCACCCCGCACCGGGGGCAGCGTGTGGCCATCACCTTGCCCTGCTCTAGGTAGGTGACGAAATCAGCCACCTTGGCTTCCGTGGTAAAACTGACCGTGCCAAAGTTCTCAAAGCCCATTAGGCTACCTCCTCAAGATGGTTACGTTGCCGTATTGCCCGATGCCACCGATATTATGCACCAGCCCTATCTCGGCTCCCTTTACCTGGGCCTCGGTGGCTTCGCCCCGGAGTTGCCGAACAATTGTTCTTATCTGGGAACCGCCGGTGGCGCCGATAGGATGCCCCTTGGAGAGCAAGCCGCCGTCAACGTTGACCGGTATCTTGCCGTCGACGTAGGTCGCTTTATCTTCGATTAAGCCGGCTCCCTCCCCGGGCTTGGCGAAGCCCAGGTCTTCGTAGGCTAAAATCTCGGAGACGGTAAAACAATCGTGGACCTCGGCAACGTCGATATCCTGCGGTTTGACGCCGGCCATCTTGTAGGCCTGCTTAGCGGCTTCCTGGGCGCACTGCAGACCGGTGAGCAGCTTACGACCGGCCATAGTCATGGTATCGGTAGCCGCCCCCAGCCCGGCAATCCAGATAGGCTTTTCGGTGATGCCCTTGGCCACGTCGCTCCGGGCGATAATAACGCAGGAAGCGCCGTCGGCGTTGGCGCAGCAGTCAAATTTCTTCAAGGGGCTGGTTATCACGTCGGACTGCATGATATCCTCCAGGCTCAGCTCCTTACGGTAGTTCGCCTTGGGATTGGTCGCCCCGTAGTGCGAATTCTTGACCCGCACCTTGGCCAGGTGCTCTTCGGTGGTGCCGTATTTATCCATGTGAGCACGGGCGTACATGGCGTAACCCGCGGGCATAGTCAGCCCGAAGGGCGATTCCCAGATTATATCCGCCCCCCGCCCCATCCTCTCGGCGGCATCGCGGGAGGAAAGCTCAGACATCTTCTGAAAACCGATTACCGCCACCACTTTGTGTAACCCCGCCTTGACCAGCGACCAAGCGACCCTTAAGCCCGTGCTGCTGGAGGAACAGACCGTCTCCACGTAGAAGCTCGGCTTGGGGGTCAGCTCCAGATACTCCGATATCAAGCCCGCCGGTGAGCGCTGTTTATCGTATTCCGGTGCGGAACAGATAATGGAGGCATCGATATCACTAGTGGTGATATCCACCCCCTCCAGCGCCTCCTGAAAGGCTTCAAAGGCCAGTTCCCGGATAGATACGCCACAGCTACGGCTGAAAGCGGTCTGGCCGGCACCGACAATAGCAACGTCCGCCATCAGATATCCCCTTTCAATCTAGACTAAACACTAACTGGAAGTTAAAGAAAGGGCTGGTTTAAGGTCAAGCCTTATCCCCGGCCCCATGGTAGTGGTTAAAGAAGCGGTCTTAACGTACTGTCCCTTAGCCCCGCTGGGCTTAGCTTTCATAATCGCCTCGACGACCGCCGTCAGGTTAGCCAGCAGCTTTTCGTCCTCAAAGCTGACCTTGCCCAGGACGACATGGATGATAGCCTGGCGGTCGAGCTTAAACTCCACCCGCCCCTTGCGGGCTTCATCGATGGCGCGGGGGATGTCGTCGGCGGCAACCACCGTCCCCGACTTGGGGTTGGGCATCAGACCCTTCCGCCCCAGTATTTTACCCAGCTTACCGACCTTGCCCATCATATCGGGCGTGGCGATAGCGGTGTCGAATTCCAGCCAGCCTTCCTCGATTTTCTTAACCATATCCTCGGCGCCGACGGCATCGGCGCCGGCTTCTTTGGCAGCCCGGGCGGCTTCACCCTGGGCAAAAACCAGCACGCGCACCTGTTTGCCCAGACCATGGGGCAGTAGAGCCACGCCGCGCACCTGCTGGGTGGCGTCGCGCGGGTCAATCCCCATACGCAGGTGAAGCTCAACCGTCTCGTCGAACTGGCTAAAAGCCGCCTTCTTAGCGATGCCGATAGCCTCTTCCGGGGAATAGCTTTTTTCCTTATCCACCATCTTCAGGGCTTCGGCGTATTTCTTGCCGTGTTTGGTCAATTTATTCTACCTCAATCCCCATGCTGCGGGCGGTGCCTTCGATGATACGCTCCGCCCCCTCGATGGAGGCGGCGTTCAGGTCCTTGGCTTTAAGCTCGGCTATCTCGCGGAGCTGGGCTCGGCTTATCTTGCCCACCTTCTCGTGACCAGTATTACCGGAGGCCTTCTCCAGCCCCAGCGCTTTCTTTAGCAAATCGGTGGCCGGCGGCGTCTTGGTGATAAAGGTGAAAGAACGGTCTTCGTAGACGGTTATCTCCACCGGGATAATCGAACCCTCCTGCTTGGAGGTGCGGTCGTTATACTCTTTACAGAAGGCCATAATATTAAGCCCGTGCTGCCCCAGGGCGGGCCCTACCGGCGGTGCCGGGTTGGCCTTGCCCGCGGGAATCTGTAGCTTGATTACAGCCTTAACCTTTTTAGCCACTTTATCTCCTAGAGTTTCTCCACCTGTAAGAAATCAAGCTCAACCGGTGTCTCCCGCCCGAACAGGGAGAGGAGAACCTTGACCTTGCCCTTATCGGTGCTTATCTCATCGACCACGCCGACGAAATCAATAAAAGGCCCGCTGGTCACCCGCACGCTCTGCCCCTTACGGAAGCCGACCTTGACCTTGGGGGCTTCGGCGGCCATCTGCTTTAGAATCTGGTTGACCTCGTCTTCGAGCAGTGGCGTCGGCTTGGTGCCGCTGCCGACAAAACCGGTAACCCCGGGCGTGTTACGCACGATGTTCCAGCTCTGGTCGCTCATCTTCATCTGGACCAGAATGTAACCGGGCAATATCTTCTTGTCAACGTTCCGCCGCTGCCCGTTCTTGACCTCTATCTCAACCTCGGTGGGTATGATTATCTCACTAATCTCTTCAGCGCTGTCCATGAACTTGATGCGCTGTTCCAGATTCTTCTTAACCCGTTCTTCATACCCGGAATAGGTATGAATGACAAACCACCCTTTTTGACTTTCCGCCACCTTAGCTTGCTTCTCAGCCACCAATAACCCCCATTCAAAAAAATAGTTGGAATTGGAAAAGAGCCAGTCCCCTATCCACCCAGAAAGAATTTATCCACGATTTTGGTAAAACCCCAGTCAAAGGCGCCCAGAAACACTCCCACGGCCGCGGTAACCACCAGCACCATTAAGGTCAGGTAAGCCGCCTCTCGCCGTGAGAGCCAGACCACCTTCTTCAGCTCGGCGATAATCTCGCCGATGAAGCGGAACCGGGAACGCTTCTTGGTTGCGGTACGTTGCGCCATCAGACTGCCTTAAAACCCCCACGCGGCCGCACTATTTCGTCTCCCTGTGCAGGGTATGACGGCGGCAACGGGGGCAATATTTCTTAAGCTCTAAACGCTGGCTATCATTCCTCTTATTCTTGTTAGAAGTATAGGTCCTCTCGCTACACTCGGTGCAGGCGAGATGAATAATAACTCTGGCTTCAGACTTCTTCGCCATGTCTATTCAATGATGCGGCTAACAGTGCCAGCACCTACCGTTTTACCCCCCTCCCGGATGGCGAAACGCAAGCCTTTCTCCAAAGCCACCGGGTAGATAAGCTTAATCTTCATGTTGATATTATCGCCGGGCATAACCATCTCCACCCCCTGGGGCAGCTCGATGGTGCCGGTAACGTCGGTAGTCCTGATATAGAACTGGGGCTTATAGCCGTTAAAGAACGGGGTATGCCGACCCCCCTCTTCCTTGCTCAGGACGTAGACCTCAGCCTCGGCGTAGGTATGCGGCTTAATCGAACCGGGGGCGGCGATAACCATACCCCGCTCAATGTCGTCCCGTTCCACGCCCCGAAGCAGAATGCCCACGGCGTCACCGGGCTCGCCGTCGTCCAAAATCTTGTGGAACATCTCCAGGCTGGTGGCCACCGTCTTGCGCGGCTCATGGTGCAGGCCGACTATCTCAACCTCGTCACCAGCTTTGATAACACCACGCTCCACCCTGCCCGTAGGCACGGTGCCGCGACCCTTGATGCTGAAAACATCCTCAACCGGCATCAGGAAGGGCTGGTCTTTGGGCCGTACCGGCGTCGGTATATACTCGTCAATGGCGTCGATAAGCTTCCAGATACCGCCGCACCACTGGCACTCACGCTTACCGCAGCCGCACTCCAGCGCCTTGAGGGCGCTCAGCCTTATCACTGGCAAATCATCACCGGGGAACTTATATTTGCTCAGCAGCTCCCTGGTTTCCACCTCTACCAGCTCCTGCAGCTCCTCATCATCGAGGGCGTCTATCTTGTTAAGAGCCACTACGATGGAGGGAACCTCCACCTGGCGCGCCAGCAGGACGTGCTCCCTGGTCTGGGGCATAGGTCCGTCGGGGGCACTCACCACCAGGATAGCGCCGTCCATCTGGGCGGCCCCGGTAATCATGTTCTTGATAAAGTCGGCGTGCCCCGGGCAATCGATATGGGCGTAGTGGCGCTTCTCGGTCTCATACTCGATATGGGCGATGGCTATGGTCAGGCCGCGCGCCTTCTCCTCGGGAGCATTATCGATACTCTCAAAGGCACGGTAGTCAGTGCCTGCCCCTGCCTTAGACAGAACCATAGTAATCGCCGAGGTCAGTGTTGTCTTACCATGGTCAACATGACCGATGGTGCCCACGTTGCAATGGGGCTTCGTCCGTTCAAACTTCTGCTTTGCCATTTTTTAACCCCCTTTAATTAAAGCCCACAACCAGATTCGAACTGGTGACCCCGTTCTTACCAAGAACGTGCTCTACCGACTGAGCTATGTGGGCACCCAAAACATTATACCAGTTTTTACGGTAGAAAAACTAATCCATATTAGATTTAAAGTGGAGGGGGCAGGATTCGAACCTGCGTAGCCCTTAGGGCGGCAGATTTACAGTCTGCTCCGATTAACCACTCCGGCACCCCTCCCCACCAGGTCACAGCCCGAGAGGGGAGTCGAACCCACTAACCTACCGATTACAAGTCGGTTGCGCTACCATTGCGCCACTCGGGCATCCCAGCTACAGGTTAGCTGCAACATTATAAAAATGCAAGGT
>JASFEJ010000007.1:0-22200 GCA_050124895.1 Dehalococcoidia bacterium | reverse complement strand
ACACCTCCCGGTTTAGTTGGACTTTATCCTTTAATTATACATAATAACATTTCAGCTTGGCTTTGTCTAGCCACAGCGTTTAGCGGGGAGGTGCCGACGGATGTGGAGAGGGCTCCAAATTTCCTGTATGATAAGCCATTTTGTTGCGCTAAACCGTGCAACTCGCCTGTCTCTAGCTTTCGATGGATGGGGTTCAGGTGGTCGCCGGTTGAAATCCGGCCACCCCGACCATAGAGATGAAAAGGTTAAGAGGGAGCTAAACGCTCCCTTTTACTGTTTTTAAGAGCGGAATTAGAGAGGCTTTCCAGAAGAGACAAGTAAATTTTAAGGACGCGCAGCCATCGAGAAGAGACAACTCAAAAGCACGCCAGGGCAGAGCTATATTTTGCCTTCCCTGAATATACCTTGCCCTTTCCGATTGGTTTCGGACTAGTAGATTTCTTCCCCGAAGAGGACATGAGCACCCGATGTCATCGGCATCCACTTCTTAAGGAAGTCCTGGAACGTCGGTGAGGGGGCATCCTTCTCCTGAAAATCCTTGGCGCTCTTCAGGTGCACAATGCCGACGTACTTAAAGGGAATTTCCCCCGTCGCCGCACCCATTATCTTGACCAGTTCGAATTTTTCGACCGAAGGAAGGCTATCGAATAGAGGGCCTTTCTCCTTGGTGACGAATTCCTTGTACTGTTCGTCGGTTACGTTTGCCGCCAGGTTGTAGAGGATGATTTCTTTTGCCATTATTCTAGCTCCTTTCTCAAAGCGTTTCTAACAAGTTTCTTGCCCTCCCCCTAGAGCCCCCATCGTTTGAAGAGCATCTGTCATTGAAATCGGTAAAATGGGTCGTAAGGATTATAACACACCTGGAATGCTAAATAGAAATTACGTTTTAGCGTCTTCCCTGTTAATAGATATCAGCTTCACCTGAGTAAACTCTTCCAAGCCCAGTATTCCGTTTTCCCGCCCGAAGCCGCTCTCTTTGTAGCCGCCCCAAGGCAGTTCCGCCCCGATAATCATGTGGTCGTTTATCCAGACGGCGCCCGCCCTATCGACATCTTCGGCGCCGCCGAGGGGAATTCGGGCTATTTCTTTTCCGGTGGCTGGGTTGACTGTGGTCAGGGTCTGGCCCGAAGCGGCGCTGACCCATTTGCCGCCTATCCACATCTTGAATTCCCGCATGTCCTCACCCCCCGATCTGAATTTGTTAATCTAGCCTACTTAAGCCTGTTCAAACCGACATATATCACGCCAGCCTTTGGCTTGTCAAGACTCTTTCGTTGACCCCAGTTACTTCAAGCCTGTATAATCTGCCCAGAAACAACTCATGCAGATTAGACTAAGCTTCCTCGGCGCCGCGCAGAATGTTACCGGCTCACAGTACCTGCTCGAGACGGACAGTTCCCGGCTTCTGGTTGACTGCGGCCTCTATCAAGAAAGAGAGCTGCTGGGACGCAACTGGAGCCAATTTTTCATGCCCCCCCAGTCTTTAGAGGCGGTGCTTTTGACACACGCCCACCTCGACCACTGCGGGTTGCTGCCACGGCTGGTGCAGAACGAGTTTGACCAGCCCATTTATTGCACCGCCGCCACCGCCGAAATCACCCGCATCATGCTGCTCGATGCCGGCAAGCTGCAGGAAGAAGACGCCTTTTTCAAGAAGCGCCGCCACCAGAAGGAAAAGCGCAAGGGCAAATACCCCGAGATACCACTTTACACCCAAGAAGACGCCGAGGCCGCCTTCCCCCTGTTCTCACCGGTTAAATACGACCAGCCCCTACGCTTAAGCAAGGGTATTGAAGCCAGCTTCCACGATGCCGGTCATGTCCTGGGCTCGTCTATGGTCAAGCTCAAGATTAAGCAGAACGGCGAGACGAGGGTAATTCTGTTTTCAGGAGACATCGGGCGCTGGAACAAGCCCATGCTCGAAGACCCCACCCTCTTCGACGAGGCGGACTATGTCGTCATGGAGTCTACCTACGGCGACCGGCAGCTGGAGCGCGTTGACGAAACGGCCAACGAGTTCGCCGAGATTATCAGCGACACCGCCCAAAAGGGGGGTAATATCATCATACCCAGCTTCGCTTTAGAGCGCTCCCAGGAGATTATGTACTACCTAAACAAGTTCCGCCTTGAAAAACGCATCCCTCCCCTTCCCGTTTTCGTCGACAGCCCCATGGCCATAAGCATCACCGAGGTCTTCGACAACTACCCCCACCTATTCGACGGCGAGATGAAGAAGCTCTTGAGCCAGAACCATTCGCCCTTCGACTTCCCCCAACTAAAGCTGACCAGGACCACCGAGGAGTCGAAGGCACTAAATCGCCTCACCGGCAGCAATATTATCATCGCCGGCTCCGGGATGTGCACCGGGGGCAGGATAAAGCACCACCTGGTGAACAATATCACCCGCGAGGAGAGCACCATTCTCTTTGTCGGCTATCAGGCCCACGGCACACTGGGACGGCATATTGTCAACGGCGCCAAGTCGGTGAGGATTCTAGGGCAATACTACCCCATCCGGGCCAGGATAGCCCAGGTGCACGGCTTCTCGGCGCACGCTGACCAAGATGAGCTTATCAAATGGCTCTCCAGCTTGACCAAGCCGCCGAGGCGCGTTTTCATCACCCACGGCGAGCTCGACGCCTCGAAAAACCTGGAGGGGCTGATAAGAGAGGCCAAGGGCTGGGAAACGCTGGTACCCCGCTACCGGCAGCAGGTCTTACTGGATTAGACAGGGCTATTTCTTGGTATAGCCGAGGTTATCGACTATCTCGGTTACCGCCCGGCTCTGGTTAATTGTGTAGAAGTGGAAGTATATGACGCCGTTCTGTCTTAGGTCCTCACACTGTTTGATGGCAAACTCAACGCCCAACTTGAGGACTTCCTCAGGGGAAGCCGCTTTTTCCATCGGCCCGACGATAGACTTGGGCAGCGTAGCCCCCGTCATCTGGCTGAAGTGCTTTATCTTTTCGATATCGGTTATGGGCATGATGCCGGGAATAACGGGAATGGTAATGCCCGCTCTTTCCGCCCGCTCCATAAAATTATAGAAGAAGCGGTTGTCGAAGAACATCTGGGTGATGGCGAAATCGGCGCCGGCATTAATCTTTTGCCTGGTGTAGTACATATCCGTTTCCAGGTCGGGTGCCTCGCTGTGCCCCTCGGGATAGACGGCCACCCCGATGGAATAGCCGCCCAGCGTGACAATCAGTTTGACCAGGTCAATGGCGTAGCAATAGCCTTCGGGATGGGGCACGAACTCCTTAGTGCCCTTAGGCGGGTCGCCCCTGAGGGCAAGAATGTTCTCCACGCCGTTCCTCTTATAGTCCTTGAGGATATTCTCCAGGTCCTGACAGCTCTGCTCGACACAGGTAAGGTGGGGCATCGGGGTCAGCGAGGTCTCCTCTTTGAGGCGCATTACCACCTTGCGGGTATTACGCAGCGTGCCGCCGCCGGCGCCGTAGGTCACGGAGACGAAGGTGGGCCCGTAGCCCTTAAGATTGGTGATGGTCCGGAACAGGCTATCCTCAGCGGCCGCGTCCTTTGAGGGAAAGAACTCAAAGGAGAGGCTGCTACCGCGGGCTTTGATAATATCGCCTATTTTCATCTATCCACCCTCGGTCTGAGGGAAAGCGACCTCGGTATACAAAAGCTCCACCCGGCTTTTGTGCTCCAGCTCCTGTTCGGCCAACTGCTCGAGCAGCCTCTTTATGCCCCCCACCGGATGCACTGCCGCCAACTTCAGGTAGAAATCGTGGGATGCCTTCTCCCGATTGGCCGCCAACAGGAAGACGTCTTTGAGCGCCATATCCGGGGTTATCTCGGGCTGGTCGAGGTATTCCGCAATCTTGTAGTCCAGGGTGTAGTCTTTCTTCAGTCCCCCCGCCCCAATCTCGCCGCGCAGGTATCTCCGCAGCAGCTGCTCGTGCCCCTTCTCTTCCCCAGCCAGCTGGAGGAAGGCGTCTCTGGCCGCGGTCTCGGTCATCTTCTGGCTCAGTTCTCGATAGAGGTGCTGAGCTTCAATCTCCTTCACTATCGCCTTTTTCAGGATGGTCTGCACCGTCAGTCGAGTCGCCATCTTCCACCTCCGGCAAGCTTAAGTTTATTTTAACCGCCCCGTCACCACCCCCCAGTCTATATTCTGGAAAAAGGCATTTATATAGTCCGCCCGCTTTAGCCCGTAATCAAGCATAAAGGCGTGCTCGAAGACGTCCATCACCAGGATAGGGCTACAGCCCGCAGGGTGGCCGACCTCATGCTCGTTAATCCACTGGTTAAAGAGCCAGCCGTTGGTGTTATCCTGATAGAGTATCACCCAGCCAATGCCGCGCATCGCCCCCGTAGCCTTGAAGTCCTGCTCCCAGCCCTCGTAGCTGCCGTAAGCACCGGCTACCTTCAAGACCAGGTCGCCTGATGTATCAAGGGGTTTCTTGCCCCCCAGGTTGCCGAAGTAGTACTCATGGAGGCGCATACCGTTGAACTCGAAGCCGAAACGGCGCTTAAGCTCGGCGTATTCCGGCGTGCCCGCCTTGCCCTCTTTAAGCATGGCCGTCATTATGTCCCAGAGCTTGTTGGTGTTGTTAACGTAGCCCTGGTAGAGGGTAAAGTGATTTTTGAGCAGCGTTTCGCTGAAACCCGGCATCCCGATAAGTGCGTTGTAGTCCTTGGCCGTATAACCCATTTCCTTTGCCCCTTTCCTCGATTTATTTGTCTAAGATCTTAGCTGATATTGCTCAAGAATTCCCTGGCCTGATAGTCCCATTCCCGTGAGACCAGCTCCACCGAGGCCCCTTTAGCCTCGCCCGAAGCGATAACCTCGACACCGCCGCCGCCCCCTTCAAAACAGACGTAACCGGGCGATTCGCTGGCAACCTTCAAGCCATGGCCGCCGGGGCCGAAGAAGCTCGCCGCCCGCCTGACCACCACCTCCGGATTCAGCCTGGTCTTAGCCCCTATTCTGATCATTCCGACCCCTTTAGCAATATTACCATATTACCAGTACTTAGGTGCCACCTTTATAGCCCTTAGCTCTTATCATCAGGATAGGGACGGTGGTGGCCTTAAAGACCCTGTCAGCAACGCTGCCGTGCGCCCATCGGCTGATACCGGAACGGCCGTGGCTGGCTATAACGATGAGGTCACAGTTCATTCTATGGGCGTATATAATGATTTCCTCGGCGGGCTTGCCCATAAGCACCTCGGTGCTAACCTTGATACCCTTGGCCTCCAGAGTCTTGGCTATCTTGCCCAGGTATTTCTGGGCCTGCTTTTCCTCCTTGCCCACCGCCTCGGGTACCAGGCGCTCACCTAACGGTTGGGAAGAGTCGTCCATAACCCTGAAGCCAGTGGTGCGCTCGGTGACGCTGACCAGGACCACTCCTTTCCCACAAGACATGGCCAGCACCTCCACATGAGGCAGGACGCATTCCGCTAGCTCGGAGCCGTCCAAGGGAACCAGAATCCTGTCGTACATAGTTTCTCCTTTCCCGTTATTAAAGCGCCGATGGTCAGCGACCCTACTTCTCTTCTTCTTCGACTACCACGCCGCAGCCGCACTCACATGGCCCACCTCTGGCGCAAGACACGCAGCAATATAGCACGCCGTCTTTCTCATAGCTGTTCTCACCAATAAGACAACCGCATGCGGGACAAAATTGTTCTTCCATACTAAACCACCCCCTTTGGCTAGTTTAGCCCAACCTGTTCCTCTCCAGGACTATCGTCCTTAACACCAATGATAGCCAGTGGGCAATAAAGAAGTCATAAAATGAGCTGGGAAAAAGTTACAGAATTATGACATTCCGTTTTGGGGGCTATTTAGCGTCCGTCGGGCTCAGGGGCATGGTGAAGAAAAAGGTGGAGCCGTGACCGGGCTCCGATTCGACCCATATCTGGCCGCCGTGAGCCTCCACCAGCCGACGGCAGACCATAAGCCCTAACCCCACCCCCCGCACGCCGCTGGGGCGCTCTGCCAATCGCTGGAAGGGGCCGAAAAGCTTCGCCTGGTCGGCGGCGGAAATGCCGATGCCCTCGTCACTGACCCCAATGACCAGCTGCTCCCACTCTCGTTTGGCCGATACCCGCACCTCGCCTCCCGCGGGCGAATACTTCACCGCGTTTTCCAGCAGGTTATAGAGGATACGTTCCAGCCTCAAGGGGTCGGCTTGAACACGGGGTAGGCGGCGGGGCAGGTTGATAACGAATTCATGGGTCGAGTACTGACGCTTTACCTTATCTACGGCCTCCTGGATTACCTTCTTGACCTCCACCGCCTCGCTATGCAGGACAAGGCGCTGCGCCTGGACGCGGGACAGCTCCAGCAAATTGGTCAGCAGGTTGGAAAGCGTTTCCGACTCCGCCGCCGCATCCTTAAGCAACTGGTGAGTCTCCTCCGGAGAGAGGCGCTCGCCTTCGGTAAGAACAGTGTTGACCGCCCCCGTAATTACCGTCATCGGGCTGCGCAGCTCATGGGAAACCAGGCCGATAAAATCGTCCTTGAGCTGGTCCAGCTTTTTCTGCTCGGTGATGTCTACCATTATCGAGCGGCTGGCCACCACCCGCCCCTCTTTATTGCGTATCGGGCGCACCGAAAGGCTGACCCAGAGGCTGCTGCCGTCAGCGCGGCGCACCTGCAGCTCCTGGTCGCGGACTTCCTCTCCGGCCAGAAACTTCTGGAAAACCCCCTCGGCGACTGGCCTGCCGTTGGGTGTATCGGCATAAAGGTCGGCTACGGGCCGCCCCACCAGTTCCTCACGGCCGTAGCCGAGCAGCTCGGTGGCGCTGCGGTTGGCCCGCTTGATAATACCGTCCGTCCCGCAGGACAGGTAGGCATCGGGGGCTTCTTCGTAAAGGTCGCGAAATTGCTCTTCCCTCTGCTTCAGGTCTCTAAACAGGAGGGCGTAGGGCTTGACCAACCCCGTCTCAATAATAGCCTTGTAGATTAGGTAGAAAGAAGCCAGCTTAAGGAAATGCCCCAGTAAGTTGGGAAAGCCGAAGGGGTCATCGTAAAAGGTGAAGGAAAGCTCGGAGGCTATGGTCACCAGAATGGCGGCGAAAAGCAGCCTCAGTACCACGACGTCAAAATGGCTGCGTTTCCGGAACATGGTAAAGATAGCCCCGACCAGAATGAAGGAGATGATGTACTCGCTGACCTTCTTGAACATGGTCAGGCCGGTGCCTTCCACAAAGCAGGTGGGAAAGATATCCCAGTAGAAGATGGAGGCAACTATCAGGGCGCAAATCAGCCCGTAGCCGAGAAAGATATATCCCGCCCGCAGCTTTCGCTCGACGAGCAGTGGCGCCACTAAAAGTGAGAGGCTTTGAAGATAGCGAGCACTCACCCAGAACTGAGCTGCGGTATTCGTTCCGTACTCGGGGAAGATGGCCATCCCCGGGTAAACCAGCGTGTGCAGCAGGTCGAGAAAACCGACGAAAAGAAAGGCGACGCCGAGAAAAACGAGGTAGCTGTTATCCAGAAAGCGGCGCGAGTTCCAGGCCACGATAAAGATGGCGACGGCGACAGTGATGCTGAAGATTTCGGCCAGGCTGTGGAAAAGCAGATAGCTATAGAGGCTGGCCAGATAAAGGCAGACGAGGACAAACGCCCCTAACGCGGCGGTTACATACCAGCGTGACTTTATCGTCTGCATAAACCAGAGCCCCGATTGACAATCATCCCTGCGTGATAATACGATGATAATGCTCCTGCGTCAAGACACCGACCTTTGACATCGCCGGATAAGCCGACTATTATTACAGGCAGTTCTATATGGAGGTAGCGGTGAAGCGGTTTCGTATACTGGTCGTTGACGACGAAGAGAGAATCGTGCACTTCCTCACCACCAAGCTTAAGGCTTCGGGCTACGAGGTGCTGAGCGCCGGCGACGGCGTTAAAGGCTTAGAGCAGGTACAGGCCCAGGAGCCCGACCTGATTGTGCTCGACCTAATTATGCCCAGGATGAACGGGCTGGAGATGCTAAAGCAGCTGCGCAGCTTTTCCACGGTGCCGGTCATTATCCTCACCGCCAAGGGGGCCGACGCCGACCGCATCAAGGGGCTGCAGCTGGGCGCCGACGACTACCTGCCTAAGCCCTTCAACCCCGACGAACTGGTGGCTAGAATCGAAGCCATCAGGCGCCGCCTGCAACCCGCCCCGAAGGCTAAAGCCGATGAAACCCTCCGCATGGGGGATGTGACCATCGATTTCAACAAGCGCCAGGTGCTGGTCGGCGGCGAGGCCAAATACCTGACCCGCACCGAGTGGCTGCTGCTCAGCCAGCTGGCCAACAACGCGGGGCGGCTCATGCTCTACGAGGAGCTGCTCACCCGCGTCTGGGGGCCGGAATACCGCGACGATATCCAGATACTAAGGACCTGGCTCAGCCGACTGCGGCGCAAGCTCCAGAGCGACCCTGAAAAACCCCTTATCCGCACCGTGCCCAAGGCCGGCTATATCATTGACCGCCCTTCAGACTAAAGCTAACTCTACACTAATGTCATAATTCTGTAACATTTTCCCCCTTCTTTTTATGACTTCTTTATTGCCCAATCGCTATCATGGGGAATACAAAGCTATCATGAGATAAGCTTGTGGTGACAACCATGGTAAGGGGTGATGTTAAGGTGCTAAGGCTGAAGAGCTGTCCTAAATGCAAAACGGGCGATATCGCCATAGATAGAGACCACCACGGCTGGTACGAGTACTGTATTCAGTGCGGCTATCAGAGCGACCTGATAAGCGTGGCGAACTCAGCGCCAAAGCCGGTTTCCGGCAGCAAGAATCGGCCAACACTGCCTGATAAAGGAGCCTAAGGGGTGCTTGACGGGAAGAGGATTGCCATCCTGGCGGAAGATGATTTCGAGGACTCGGAGCTTATCGAACCCCTGAGGTCGATGAAGAACGCCGGCGCCAGGGTGGTGATTGTGGGCACGGGCTCCAGGAAAAGCTACCGGGGGAAGAGGGGCAACGCCAGCGTCAGCGTCGATACCACCGCCGATAAGGTCAAGGTTGAGGACTTTGCCGCCATTATCATACCGGGCGGCTACGCCCCCGATAAGATGCGCCGCGACCCCTCTATGGTCGAGTTGGTCAAGAAGGCCTACGAGCTGGGCAAGGTGATAGCGGCTATCTGTCACGGGCCGCAGCTACTCATCTCGGCCAATGTCGTCAGGGGGCGCAAGGCCACCTCCTGGCCCTCGATAGCCGTCGACTTGGAAAACGCCGGCGCCGAATGGGTCGACGCCCCCGTTGTCCAAGACGGTAACCTCATCACCGCGCGCAAGCCCGCCGACCTGCCCCGATTTAATAAAGCCATTATCGAAGCCTTGAGATAAAACAGGCAAGGAGGTGCGTCAATGGCTATTGACCAAGCCCTCGAACGGCGACTTAACCGGCTACGTATCTGGAATCTCGTCGTCGGACTGATTCTGGCCGTACAAGCGGCTATGATGGCGGTACTCACCAACGACTTTTCCCTGCCGGTGACATCAACCTTCATGACCGGTCAACCCGGAACAGCGCCTGAACTTCAGCATCTGTTCGATATTCCAACGGGCTGGGGTGTTTTCACCTTCCTGGCCATCTCGGCGGTGGCCTTATTGTTAATCGCCTCGCCTTGGGTCTTCCCTTGGTACAAGCGCAACCTGCTGCAGAACCGCAACTACGCGCGCTGGATAGAGTACTTTTTCTCCTCCTCCATCATGATTGTGTTAATCGCTCAAATTACCGGTATCAGCGATATCGCCGCCCTAATCGCCATCTTCGGTATCAACGGCGGCATGATACTCTTCGGAGCGCTGCAGGAGAAGTACGAAAACCCGGGCAAGCCCAGCTGGCTACCGTTCTGGTTCGGCAGCTTTGCCGGCGCCATCCCCTGGCTGGCTATCGCCATTTACGTCTGGGCGCCAGGGCTCGATTTATCGCCGCCCGGCTTCGTCTACGGCATCATCGCCTCGTTGTTTGTCTTCTTCAACTGCTTTGCTATCAACATGATACTGCAGTACAAGAAGGTGGGGCCCTGGCGGGATTACCTTTTCGGGGAGAAGGTATATATACTGCTCAGTCTCACCGCCAAGGCGCTGTTAGCCTGGCAGGTATTCTTCCCGGTGCTGATGCCAGCCTAGCGGCTAAGCCGACACCCTACGGCCAGTATGTATATAGATAAAGGAGGCAATTATGAAGACGACGGTACAGAAACTGGGGCTAGTCGTCATCGTCATCGGGGTAGTGGCACTGGCTATGGGCATCGTCTTTGTCCAGCAGGGCTTCGCCAAGGAGTCATGGCTGGTGGAGGCAATGGACGAGGAGCAGATAGCCATGCCCGACGGCTCGGGGGTTATCGTCAATGACAGCCAGCTCGCTCAAAAGGCGGGCGACCTGGTCAGGGAGCACCGCCGCGGCATCTCCCCCACCTACGGTGAGCTTTTGGGGGGCGAGCATTTCGACCCCACCAACACCACCCAGATAACCTACATGCAGGCGTTGAACATCGAGAACTATTTATACCTGGCGGTGACCGCCTTCGGCGTCTTCACCGTGGCCAAGGCGGCGGGGGCTTTTATGATATTGATGGGAGTGGGCTTGGGCGCTACCGGCTACGCCCTTTGGCGGACGGGAGCGAAGAAATAACCAAAAAGCAAGCATAAAATCAAGGAAGCCAAATCAATAACAAGGAGGTAGAGAAATGGCAAAAGTATCCCGAGAAGTGGTGGAGTTGGCCGGAGTAAACGTCGACGAACTGCTGGAACTGCTCGTCAATAATGCGGCCGCCGAACTCACCACCTATTACTACTACACGATTCTGCGAGCGAACCTCATCGGACTTGATGGCGAGACAATAAAGGAGATCGCCGAGACCGCCCGCATCGAAGACCGGAACCACTTTGAGGCTCTTGTCCCCCGCATCTACGAGCTGGGTGGCAAGTTGCCCGAGAGTATGGTGGACTTCCACGACCGCTCCGCCTGTCCCCCAGCCAGCCTGCCCAAGAACCCCAAAGACATTAAGGCAATGCTGACGGTACTGGTGGAAGCGGAAAGATGCGCCGTCAGGGGATATACCAACATCTGTAACCTCACGGCGGGCAAAGACCACCGTACCTACGATTTAGCGCAGTCCATTCTCAATGAAGAGATAGAACACGAATCCTGGTTCTCTGAGTTCCTGGGTGAGGGTCCCTCCGGTCACTTCCTGCGTCGCGGCGAGACCTCCCCCTTCGTCTCCAAGTTTTTGAGATGACAGCCTGACGGTGTATAATACAGGGAGGCTCAAGGTTAATACGAGCCTCCCCAAAACTATAGCTAGCCAAGGCGGTAATAGAGATTAGCTTCCTGCAGAACCTGGACCCGATAATACAGGCGCTGTTGGCCACCCTCTTTACCTGGGCGATGACGGCGGCGGGAGCGGCGACGGTATTCGCCGCTAAGGACATAAGCCGCCGCGTCCTGGACGCTATGCTCGGTTTCGCCGGCGGGGTCATGATTGCCGCCAGCTACTGGTCGCTACTGGCGCCGGCCATCGCTATGTCTGAGGGGAAGAGTATCCCATCCTGGGTGCCAGCGGTGGCTGGCTTCCTACTCGGCGGCATCTTCCTCTGGGGAATCGATAAGATATTACCCCACCTCCACCTCGGCTTCCCCGATTCGGAGGCGGAGGGGGTCAAGACAAGCTGGCGGCGGAGCACGCTGCTCGTCCTGGCCATAACGTTGCATAATATACCCGAGGGGCTGGCGGTGGGGGTAGCTTTCGGGGCGCTGGCTGTCGGCATGCCCTACGTCTCCTTCGGCGCGGCGGTGGCTCTGGCTATCGGCATCGGTATCCAGAACTTCCCCGAAGGGATGGCCGTCTCCGTCCCCCTGCGCCGTGAGGGGCTTTCGCGGCGCCGGAGCTTCATGTACGGGCAGCTATCGGGGGTGGTCGAGCCCATGGCCGGGGTTATCGGGGCGGCGGCGGTCATCGTCGCCCAGCCCATATTGCCCTACGCGCTGGCCTTCGCCGCCGGGGCGATGATTTTCGTCGTCGTCGAGGAGGTAATCCCCGAGGCACAGCGCGGCGGCAACGCCGACCTGGCTACCAGCGGTGCCATGATCGGCTTCGCCCTGATGATGCTGCTCGACCTCGCCTTTAGCTAAGATGAAATGAAAGAATTCACCAGAGCAGAACTGAAAAAATACGACGGCAGCCAGGGTATCAGCTACGTCGCCTACCGGGGCAAGGTATACGATGTCTCCAAAAGCTTCCAGTGGAAAAAGGGCGTCCATCAGTTTACTCACAAAGCGGGGCAGGACCTGACCGACGATTTAAAAGACGCCCCCCACCTCCCCAGCTTGCTCTTCAGGTTCCCTGTAGTGGGCGAACTGGCCGAGGCAGAGAACGAAAATGAATGAGCACGAACATCACAGTCATGATATGACACAGCACGAAATGCACGCGGGACATAAGCCCGCCGAGCACGACCACCGGTCACATCACGCCCATATGGTTGCCGATTTCAGGCAGCGCTTTTGGATATCGCTAGCCCTGACCGTGCCCCTTCTCCTCCTTTCCCCAATGATACAGGAGTGGCTCGGCATTGAGGATGCCATCGCTTTCACCGGGGATGCTTACGTCCTCTGGGGATTAGCCACCATCGTCTTTTTCTACGGCGGGTGGCCCTTCCTCAAGGGGCTCCGGGACGAGCTGAAAGTTAAGAGCCCGGGCATGATGACCCTCATCGCTCTGGCCATTACGGTAGCCTACGTCTACAGCAGCGCCGTCGTCTTCGGGGTGGCCGGCAAGTCCTTCTTCTGGGAACTAGCCACCCTGATTGACGTCATGCTCTTAGGGCACTGGCTGGAGATGAAATCGGTGATGGGGGCTTCATCGGCGCTGGAGGAGCTGGCCAAGCTTTTACCCGCCGAAGTGCACCACCTCATGCCCGACGGTAGTATGCACGATATGCCCATAGAGATGCTGAAGGTGGGGCATACGGTGGTGGTGAAACCCGGAGAAAAGATACCCGCCGACGGCAGGGTAACCGAGGGCGAGTCCTCGGTGAACGAAGCCCTGCTCACCGGCGAGTCCACGCCCGTAGCCAAGCAGGCCGGTTCCGTAGTTATCGGCGGCTCGGTCAACGGCGAAGGCTCACTCACGGTTGAGGTGCAAAAGACGGGCGAGGCATCGTATTTAGCCCAGATGACCAGCCTGGTGCGGCAGGCGCAGCAGAGCCAGTCGCGCAGCCAAACGGTGGCCGACCGCGCCGCCCTCTGGCTGACCATTATCGCCATCAGCGCCGGCGCCCTAACCATTATCCTCTGGCTGACTCTTTCCAGCCAGGGGCTAGCCTTCTCCGTAGAGAGAATGGTCACGGTGATGGTAATTACCTGCCCCCACGCCCTGGGGCTGGCCGTGCCACTGGTAGTGGCCGTCTCCACGGCCATATCGGCGCGGAACGGTCTTCTAATTCGCAACCGTAATAACTTCGAGCGCGCCCGAAAGATACAGGCCATACTCTTCGACAAGACGGGCACGCTGACCAAGGGCGAGTTCGGCGTCACCGACATCGTCAGCTTCGACAAGGGTATGACTAAGGAAGAGCTTTTGAAATACGCCGCCTCGGTAGAAACGCGCTCCTCGCACCCAATCGCCAGAGGGATAGTCAAATCGGTAAAGGATACCTTCGCCGTCAAAGATTTCAAGGCGATAGCCGGCCAGGGTACTGAGGGCAAGGTCAACGGCAAAGAGGTGAAAGTGGTCAGCCCCGGTTACCTCAAAGAAAACAAGATTAATATTGACAGCGAGGGCACTCGAAAGCTCACCGGACAGGGCAAGACAGTGGTTTTTGTGATTATTGACGGCAAGCTCAAAGGCGCCATCGCCCTGGGCGATATCATCCGCCCCGAATCGAAGGAAGCCATCCGACGGCTTAAAGAAATGGGCATTAAGTGCCTGATGATAACCGGCGACAACAAGGAGGTCGCCAAATGGGTCGCCGAGGAGATAGGCCTTGACGAGTATTTCGCCGAGGTGCTGCCCGACCAGAAGGTGGCCAAGGTCAAGGAGGTACAGGCGCGGGGTATGATTGTGGCCATGACTGGGGACGGGGTCAACGACGCTCCGGCGCTGGCTCAAGCCGACGTAGGCATCGCCATCGGCGCCGGCACCGAGGTTACGGTGGCTACCGCCGACATCATACTGGTCAGGAGTAATCCACTGGACGCCGTATCCATCATCGGGCTTTCGCGCGCCACCTACAAGAAGATGCTGCAGAACCTGGGCTGGGCCACGGGCTACAACGTACTGGCCATACCGTTGGCGGCGGGAGCGCTTTACAGCCTGGGCGTCGTGCTCAGCCCGGCGGTGGGCGCGGCGCTGATGTCGCTGAGCACCATAATCGTAGCCATCAACGCCCGATTCATCAGGGTGGAAAAGCAATAGATACGGGTTGACTGCCGCCCTAAAAAACGTCTACAATGCAAGCCAACAATGAGGAAGGGTAGTCTCACCCGGGGAGAAGAGAAGTCATGAAAGCAGTTATTCTGGTGGGTGGAGAAGGAACCAGGCTGCGCCCCCTGACCTGCAACACCACCAAGGCGATGGTGCCCATACTGAACATACCCTTCCTGGAATACGTGCTCCGCTATCTCAGAGGGCACGGCATCAAAAACGTCATTCTGGCTATGAGCTACCTGCCTGACCGCATCCAGAACCATCTGGGCGACGGCTCCGAGCTGGGCGTCCGCTTAAGTTACGCCGTAGAAAAGGAGCCACTGGGGACGGGCGGGGCGATTCAAAACGCCAGAGCCCACCTTACCGAACCCTTCTTCGTGCTCAACGGCGACGTCCTCACCGGCATCGACCTAGCCAACATGATGAAGCTGCACCGCAAGGTCAAGCCCAAGGTGAGCATCGCCCTAACACCAGTGGACAACCCGACGATGTACGGTGTAGTTGAAACCGACCACGAGGATATGGTAGAGAACTTCGTGGAAAAGCCGGGCCTGGACGAGGTCACCACTAACATGATTAACGCCGGCATCTATATTCTCGACCCCGAGGTTTTAGAATATATTCCTCCCGCCACCCCTTCCATGGTCGAACGCCACCTCTTCCCCCTGCTGCTGGAAAAGGGCGAGCCGATACTGGGCTACCCCTCCGACAGCTACTGGATTGACATCGGCACGCCCGAAAAATACCTCAAGGCGCACCACGACCTGCTCTCGGGGGAAGCGCCGGCCCTAGCCGCCTACTGGAACAACCTCGACCAGCAGACGAGAAGGGAAGGCGAGCACCAGATTCACCAGTCGGCCTCAATTGAGGGCCCCGTACTCATCGGCGAAGGCTGCAGGGTGGATAAGTGGGCGGTGTTAAAAGGTCCGGCTGTTCTGGGTCCGCATTGCCAGATTGCCGAAGGCGCCTGCGTGGAAGGAGCCGTGCTCTGGCAGGGCGTGAAGTTGGGCAAAAAGGCGCTGCTACGAAACTGTATCGTGGCGTCAAACTGCCAAATCGGTGAAGAGAGTCAGGTCATGGATAACTGCGTCCTGGGGGATAACGTGGTGGTGGGCAAGAATAATAAACTAGCGCCAGAGGTTAAAATATGGCCCGATAAGCGCATAACCTCCGGCACCATGTCATTCTAAGCCAACCAGGGCTATTTCCCGTTGATGAACCTGGCCATTACACTCGTCAGCGTCTCAGCATCAAACGGCTTAGTTATATAGTCCTGAGCACCCATAACATCCTGGCTGAGCTTGCGGTTAAGTTCGTAGTCCACGGCGGTAAGCATAACCACCGGGATTTCCTTGGTGGCTGGGTTCCTCTTAATGGCGTAGCAGGCGGTAAGACCATCCATCTTAGGCATCAGGATGTCCATCAGGATAAGGTCTGGTTTGTGATTAACGGCAACCTTTACCGCTTCCTCACCGTTTTCGGCCTCAAGGACCTTATAGGTCTTGCCCAGAAGTCTCTTTACCAGCGACCTTACCGTCTCTTCGTCATCGGCAATTAGTATTCTCTTAGTTCCGCTCATTTTATAATCCTCCCCCACTTTCCTATCGGCAGATTTTTTTTAGGCTTCTGCCAGCACTATCCCCGTAACTGGTATTTTGAGGAAAGCAGCCGTTACCTCCGGGTCAAACTGGCTGCCCGTGCAACGCTTGATCTCCTCCAGTGCTTCGTTTACAGTCATCGCCGTACGATAAGGGCGGTTGGAGGTCATGGCGTCAAAGGAATCGGCCACGGCCAGAATCCTGGCTCCCAGGGGTATCTCTCTCCCGGTGACGGTCTGATTCATGCCGCTGCCATCATACCGGTCATGGTGATGTTCAATCATCTCGACCACCTTGTCGTTAACCACCGGCTTCACGATGCCGGCACCAACGCTGGCATGAGTCATGATATGCTCATATTCTTCCGGAGTCAACTCCCCCGGTTTATTCTGGATAATCTGGTCAATGGTAATCTTGCCCACATCGTGCAGCAAGCCTCCCCAGCGCAGGTCTTCGACGCACTCGTCGGATAGCTCCATTTCCTTACCTATAGCCACGGCAATCTCGGTCACACGACGGGAGTGCCCCGCCGTATACTGGTCCTTAGCTTCGAGGGCGAAGGCTAAGGCTTCAATGGCACCGAGAAAGACCTTGCGGACTTCCTTGGTCTGCTCCTCGACCTTTTCCTCCAAGTATTGCTGGTACTCCTTAATCTCGCGCTCCAGCCGCTGCTTATCCAGCACCCCCTGCACGCTCAGCACCACCTCAGCCAGGTTAAAGGGCTTGCATACGTAGTCGTAGGCCCCCTCTTTCATACACTGGATGGAGATATTAATGTCGTTAAGGGCGCTGGCCATCATGACGGCGGTATCGGGGTATTTGGCCTTTATCTCGGGCAAGAGCTCCATCCCCGACTTGCCCGGCATCTTTATGTCAAGAATTACCACATCGGCCGGGTCGGCCTTCAGCTTCTGTAGCGCCTGGTCGGCGCCGCTGGCTTCGTCGCACTGGTAGCCCTCTCGGGACAGCCGTTGACAGATAAGCTTCCTGACTGTAGCCTCGTCGTCTACAACCAGTATTTTTTCTCCATTAATCATGTCTCTAGCCTTCCAAAGTCTCTTTTACTATAGTCTTCAACTCGTCGGGAGTGAAGGGCTTGGGTAGATAGGGCCTTTCGACTTCCTTAAGCATGGAAGACAACTTTTCGTCCAGAACGTCACCGGTAGTGAAGATAATCTTGCCGTTAAAGTCAGGGTAGTTATCCCGTATATACTGATAAAGCTCTCGGCCGTTCATTATCGGCGTCCTGATATCGATAAGACAAAGGTCATATTTCTTTTCACCCAGCATCTTGCTGCCGATAGCGCCATTGACGGCGATATCGACCTCAAAACCCTCGGCGGTGAGCGTTCTCAGGCACACCTGACAGATAGACGACTCGTCTTCAACCACTAATATTCTTTGTCTCTGCCCCTCAGTTGGCTTCATCTAGCTCCTCCGCTTGCTCCTCAGAAACAACCGGTAACTCGACGATGAAGGTAGCTCCCTGGCCCGGCTTGCTCCGGGCATATATCCTACCGCCGTGCTCGGCAATTATGCCGTGACAGACGCTTAAGCCCAGACCTGTCCCCTTACCCACTTCCTTGGTGGTGAAGAAGGGGTCAAATATCCGACCCAGATTTTCCTTGGCGATTCCGGGACCGTCATCGGCAAACGACGCCCTGATACTGTGATTAAACCTCCGGGTGGTAATCGTCAGCGTGCCCCCATTGCTGGCTTCGAGCATAGCCGCCTCGGCGTTAAGAATAATGTTGATAAAGACCTGCTGCAATTGAGAATAGTCAGCCATGACCTCAGGCAGACTGGGGGTAAGCCTGGTTTTAATCTGGATGTTGCTCACGTTCTGCTCGTAGGCGCGTAACGTCAATACCCCTTCAATAATGTTGTTAACATTGGCCAACTGCTTGGAGGGGGCATGCTTACGGGCAAAGGTGAGCAGGTTGCGCGCCACGCCCGCCGCGCGCTGGGCTTCCTTATGGATGATAGTCAGATCTTCCTTAATCTCATCAGGAAGGTCATTATCCATAAGCAGCTGGGCAAAACCGATGACGGCGGTGAGAGGGTTGTTTATCTCATGGGCGATACCAGAGGCCATCTCCCCTACCGAAGCCAGGCGGCTGGCCAGGTGGGCCTTCTGCTCCAGCTCCGCTTTCTCCTCTTCGGCCCGCCTACGGTCGGTGATGTCAATCCAATTGATAAGGAAGTAGAGCAACTTATTGCGGTGAACCACCGGCGCCGAGTTCAGCATTACCCAGAAAGGCTCGCCGTTCTTCTTCCGGAAAACGTGCTCGCTCTTCTTGCCGCCGCTCAAAATCGCCTTCTTGATACCCCGGGTCATCGCCTTGCTCTCTTGTTTCGGCCACCACGGGTAGGGGGCCTTCATGCCGGCAATTTCGGCCAGCTTATATCCGGTAAGCTTCTCAAAAGCTGGATTTACATATCTTATTGAGGTGTCGGGATTAAGCACGGATTTCGGGTTCGGCGTATGTTCCAGCAGGCTTGTGCTGAACTCTTGGTTCTCTCTCAGCGACTCCTCTACCTGCTTGCGCTCAGTGATATCCTTATTGACGCCAACATAGCCCTGGAAATTTCCGACACCGTCAAACAAAGGAATACCGCTAACCTCAAAGATGACGGGATTGCCGTTCTTATGATGATGGAGAACCTCAAAGCCGGAGAAGGGCGCTCTTTTGGCGTTTACCTTCTTGAAACGCTTAAGCCACTTCCTAGCTTCCTTCTTGGGGGCGAAGTCGAGTGTCCTCTTCTTACCCACCACTTCATTAACTTCGTAGCCCAGCAGGTCTTTAACCCGGGGGCTGACGAAGGTATACCACCCCTCCGTATTCGCCTCCCAGCTAAGGTCGCTGTTGGCCTCCACTAATCTTTTATACTTTTCCTCCGCCTCAACCAATGCCTGCTCGGACTGCTTACGCTCGGTGATGTCACGACAAACGCAGAAAATCAGCTTCTGCCCAGCGCAGGTGGCGCCGTTAGTGCTGATTTCAACGTCAATGGTCGTGCCATCCTTACGGCGGTGTTTCGTCTCAAAGTGGTCGCCGGTTTCGTCAACGGTCCGGATCATCTCGGTAACCTGTTCGCGTGGAAACTGAAATTCCCAGTCCCAGACGCTGAGCTCTTGGGCTTCCTCGTAAGTGTAGCCAAGCATGTCAGCGAAGCGCTGGTTGGCTTCGTAAACCTTGCCGTTAAAGTCAAGGATAACAATGCCATCCCGGGACTGGTCAATCAGTATACGCCGCCGCGTCAGCTCATCAGCCAGCGTTTCTTCCGACTGCTTACGCTCGGTAATGTCCCGGGCAAGCTCAAGGCAGGAAATAATTTTGCCATTAGCGTCCCTGATGGGGTTGGCCGTATTCTCCCAGAATACAACCTCACCCGAAGGCTTTACTCGACGCCTCTCGATAGTGTGAGACTTGCCGTCATTAAACGCCTTCTGTACCGGGCAGCCTTCACATATCTCCTCCCTGTCTTCGTAGGCTCGATAGCACTTCTCACCCAGGCGGTCACCATATTCTTCCCTCAACGCCTCGCTCTGATAAATGATATTAAAGTCCCTATCTTGTACGGTGAGCCCATCCTCCATGGCGCTTACTACCGACCGCAGTTTGTTCTTCTCTTCCTGAAGTGCTTCAGCCGCCCGCTTGCGCATGGTGATATCCGTCGCCATCTCCACCAGGCCGCTGACTTCGCCGCTGGTATTCAGAACCGGGTAACCCTTCACCAGCCACACCCTGCCATCAGGGGTGGTCATCTCTTCGGCCTGGGGTTTTCCCGTTTTGCGGGCTCTTCTCACCGGGCAGCCGGAGCAAACTTGCCCCCTCTTACCCCACACATCATAGCAATAGCGCCCCACCATCTCTTCGACAGGCAAGCTGACCGATGCACCGGCGATTTTGTTGGCCCACAGTACCCGGTGCTCCAGGTCCTGAAAGATGACGAGCTCGCTCAAGCTATTGAGGATATCGGTCCTTTCCAGCTCCGTCTCTCCCCAGACTTTCTTGACCTGTTCGCGCTCGGCTTCCAGCACTACCGCACTTCCTTTGGCAGACTGTTTCTTGGCCTTAGCACCGTTTCCGTTAGCCATATTGTCACCTCGGTGGAATAGCTTCTTAGAGTAAGCCTTTGGCTATTCCCACCTGGTCCGTATTGTTTACCCGGTTAGCTTCCGCCTTAAGTCTCTCGACTTCTTCTTCGGTAAAAAGCCTCCAGCCACGCCTATCCCGATGCCTGGCTTCCTTGAAGATATCCTCTTTAAGCCAGCGAAACAGTGTGGCCCGGCTTATACCGACTATGCGGCAGACCTCAGCGGTCCTGTAATAGATTTGTCCATCTACTGTAACCGTCATATTAAACCTCTGATTTGTGATAATGCTCGAATATACTCTAACTTTAGAATACGACGGCGCAGGCGTAAATCACCCATTAGTAATGTTTTGGCTATTCATCCCTTATACTTTCGTACTAAATCACGGTGAATTCGCCCTTATTGTCTTACCAAGCGGGAAAAGCTATAATGACGGCGTGGCAACGGGGCAGCCAGTTGCCAAAATCGAGGTGACCGATGACCATAATCGAGATGTTAGCCAGAAACGCCCGAAATTACCCCGACGAGGTCGCCCTTATCGAGCTGAAGCCAAGCCAGAAGCGGAGGCGGGAAATCAGCTGGCGCGTTTTCGACGAGAGGACCAACCAAATCGCCAACGCCCTCGTCGCCAGAGGCGTGAGCAAGGGCAATAAGGTGCTGCACCTGATGCTGAACTCGATAAACTGGCTGGAGGCCTATTTCGGCATCATCAAGACAGGCGCCTGGGCGGTGCCGCTCAACTTCCGCTTCACCAGCGACGACATTAAATACTGCGGCGATATCGCCGAAGCCAAGGTGATGTTTCTAGGGCCAGAGTTCGTGGAAAGGGTGGAGGCTATCCGCTCCCAGCTGCCCACGATAAAGCACTACATCTTTGTCGGTGAAAATACGCCCCAAGGCATGGAGAACTTCGAGGATGTCATCAGCGGCGCTTCCCCGGAACCGTTAGACATCAAGCTGACCACCGAGGACGAGTGCGGGCTCTATTTCACCTCGGGCACCACCGGTGAGCCCAAGCCGATTCTGCTCACCCACAAGAACCTGGAGTGCGCCGCCGTCACCGAATCCACCCACCACCGCCAGCAACACGATGATAACTTCATTATTATCCCCCCTCTTTACCACACCGGTTCCAAGATGCACTGGCTCGGCAGTCTGATTGTCGGTGGCCGGGGGACGATACTGACCGAAATAGTCCCCAAATCTATCTTCGAAGCCGTCCAGCAGGAAAAGGGAACGATTGTCTGGCTGCTGGTGCCCTGGGCGCAGGATATCCTGGACGCACTTGACCGGGGAGAGCTAAAGCTAAATGACCATGACCTGAGCAGCTGGCGGCTGATGCACATGGGGGCGCAGCCCATCCCCCCCAGCCTGATCAGGCGCTGGAAGCAATACTTCCCCGATATGCAGTATGACACCAGCTACGGTCTGAGCGAGTCCACCGGGCCGGGGTGCGTCAACCTCGGTATTGATAATAACCATAAACTGGAGGCGACCGGCCAGCCCGGTCATAACTGGCAGGTGCGTATCGTCAATGACAGGGGTAAAGACGTGAAACGCGGGGAGGTGGGCGAGCTCATCGTCAAGGGCAACGGCGTGATGAAGGAATACTACAAAAACCCCCAGAAAACGGCGGAGACGCTACGGGATGGCTGGCTCTACACGGGCGACATGGCCAAGATGGATGAAGACGGCTTCGTCTACATCGTGGACAGGAAGAAGGACGTCATTATCACCGGCGGGGAGAATATCTTCCCCGTGGAGGTGGAGAACACCATACGGAAACACCCCAAGGTCCATGACGTCGGCGTTATCGGCCTGCCCGACGAAAGGCTGGGCGAGATAGCCTGCGCCGTGATTACCCCCCGCGACGGGGCCGACCTGACTGAAGACGAGATAAACCAGTTCTACGAGCAAAACCTACCCCGCTACAAGCGGCCGCGGCGCATCATCTTCGACAAGGTACCCCGCAACCCGACGGGCAAAATAGAAAAGCCCAAGATGAGGCAGAAATACAGCGGCACAAAGAAAAGTTATAATACATGAGTGGAGCGGGAGACGAGATTCGGACTTCGGGAGG
>JASFEJ010000006.1:0-22319 GCA_050124895.1 Dehalococcoidia bacterium | reverse complement strand
CGACGCCATCAGGGCGGGCATGATTACCGAGGGCGACCTGCCCGTGCTGGCCGTAGCCAAGCTGGGCAACACCCACTCACGGCGCATCAACACCATGGTCTGCGATATCATCGAGCACTCCTGGGCAGTCAGGGAAGGCGATACCGAAAACCCCGTCATCACCATGAGCCCCGAGATTTTAGAGGCGACCAATAACCTGCGTAACTTCCTCTTCGAGCGCGTTTATAATATCCGCTCCGCTCAGGAAGAATCGGAAAAAGCGCGGCAGGTAATCCGCCAGCTATACAAGCACTTTAGCGACTACCCGGAAAGGATGCCCCCCGAATACACCGCCTACAAAGGCGAGACGGAACGCCGCGTGGTCGACTATATCGCCGGCATGACCGACCTCTACGCCATGAGAATGGCCGAGGAGATTTCGGCGTTTCAAGAAAAACCGAAGCCCGCCCGAAAAAAGCCCAAACCTAAAACCCCGGAAACGCAGTCCCCCACCATGTTTTGAGGGAAAGGCTCGAGAAACAATGCCCAATCCCCACAGGAGGATATAGAAGGGGTGCCACCCTTATAGGGTGGGTATTGGGTGGGAAAATACTACGTACGCCGACAGAGTGGGGCGATTGAGTGGCGTATCCCCTACGTCTTCGCATGACAATCGTTCCCCCTTTGAAAAAGGGGGATTAAAGGGGATTTTCACCCCCCAACTGTAGTAAAATAACATCATAATATGAGCGTTATCGACGAAGTAAAGCAAAAGATAGACATCATCGACATCATCGGCCAGCACATAAAGCTGACCAAATCGGGCCGCACCTTCCGTGGCCTCTGCCCCTTCCACGGTGAAAAACACCCATCATTCTATGTCTACCCCGAACAGCAAAGCTGGCACTGCTTCGGCTGCAACACCGGCGGCGACGCCTTCTCCTTTATTATGAAAAAGCAGGGCATCGACTTCGGCGAAGCGCTGAGGGAGCTGGCCCAGAAAGCCGGCGTCGTCATCCCCTCCAAACGCGAGCCGGCCGCCGAAAGCGAGGCGAAAAAGAAGCTCTACGAAGTCAACCAGGCAGCGGCGCTCTATTTCCAGAGCATGCTCAACTCACCCGCCGGGGAAAAGGCGCGAAGGTACGTTGAGAAAAGAGGCTTTAACGAAAAGGCCGTCGCCGACTTCCAGCTCGGCTACAGCCTCAACAGCTGGGAGGCTATGAAGAAATACCTTATCGAGAAAGGCCATGCCGAAAAGGATATGCTGACCGCCGGCTTAATCATCGAAGGCGAAGAGGGCAAAAAGAGCCACGATAGATTCCGCGATAAGCTCATGTTCCCCATCGCCGACGCCCGCGGCCGAGTCATCGGCTTCGGTGCCAGAGTCTTGGACGACTCTCTGCCCAAATACATCAACTCGCCGCAGACCCCCCTCTTCGATAAAAGCGGCAACCTCTACGCCCTGCATTTGGCTAAAGAGGCTATCCGCGAGAAAGGGCTGGTAGTCATCGTTGAGGGCTACATGGACGTCATCACCGCCCACCAGAACGGCTTCAGCAACGTGGTCGCCTCGATGGGGACATCAGTAACCGAGAAGCAGGTAAACACGCTGAAAAGGATGACCAAGAACATAACCATGGCCCTCGACGCCGATGAGGCCGGAGAAGAAGCCATGCTGCGCGGCGTCGAGTTCGAAAACGCCCTAGACGCCGAGGTCAGGGTAGTTACCCTGTCCAAAGGCAAAGACCCCGACGACGTTATCAAGGAAGACCCCGACGCCTGGCCCCAGCTATTAGAGAAAGCGCTGCCCGTAGTCGATTTTACCTTCAATATGGTCGCTGCCGGGCTCGATTTGACCACGGCCAAAGACAAGTCCCAGGCTGTAGAGAAGCTGCTGCCCATAATTGCCGAAATCAAAGACCCCATCCGCCAGGCTCACTACCTGCAAAAGCTGGCGCGGCTGGTGCAGGTCAGCGAGCGCTACGTAGAAGCGGCTCTGGGCAAGCTCAAAATCAGGCCCAAACGGATGGCGGCAGCACCCAAGCCGGAGCCAGAACTGCAGCCGCTACTCTCCAATCCCGTCGAAGACTACTGCCTATCACTGCTCCTGCAGCACCCTGAGCTTAAGATTGACGAAGAGCTGCTGCCCGAATACTTCGAAAGCAGCCCCAACCGCGAAATCTTTATTGCCCGGCGGGAGAGTGCTAAAATAGAAGAGTTGAGGGATAGGCTCGACCCGGCCGTCCAGGAGCAACTCGACGCCCTGCTGGGCAGTAGCCTTTCGCCCAACAAGATAGAGGAGAAATATACCGAGTGCGCCTTAAGGCTGCGGGAAAGATACCTCCGCGGCCTGGCGGTAAAGATAGAAGCCGTGCTGGCGCAGGAAGCCGAGTCGGGGGGCAAAGCCGCCGACCTGGCCAAGCTCAAGGAGCAGGGAATAGAGGTCAATAACCAGCTGGGTGAGGTCTTCGCCCGGAAAAAACAGTGGCGGCTGACAAAGGGGGTTAGGTAATGGACCGAGAAACCGAAGAGAGTCGGCGATTCCGTCCGCGGGACGACGATTCTGAAGACGAAGAAAGAGATGACGGCGATTCCGCCGAGTCAGGCACGCTTTGGCGCGAGGTAAGGCAGCTCGATTTCGAGAAAGATGATATGGACCAAGAGCTGGAGACAGAAACGCCCCTGGAGCAGACCGAGGAGCAGGAGGTGGTGGACGACCCCGTCCGTATGTACCTGCACGAAATCGGGCGGGTGCACCTGCTCACCGCCGACGAGGAAAAATACCTGGCGCGGAAGATGGAGGAAGGCCGGCGCATCAAGGAGATAAAGCAGGGCTACCTGATTAAACAGGGTAGAGACCCCTCGGCCACCGAAATAATCATCGCCATACTGGAAGAGCTTTCCCGGGCCGCCCCCACCATCCACCTCATCCAGGAACAGCTCAAGATAGAGCCCACCAGCGGCTTCCTGGAGACCATCTCCAACGCTACGCTACGGGAAAGCATTGACGGCGAGATAAAGCCGCAGCTTATACTGGCTATCTCCCACCAGACGGGGAAGTCGATAGGCGAAACCGAGCTTTTCCTGGCCGAGCTCTCGCTGAACATCACCCTGCTGCCCAAAGAGATACTGGAGGCTATCGGCGCCAAGGTCACCCTGGCGGGTATAGCCATGCTGGTGACCAAGCCCAGCTGCGTCAAAGCCATCCAGGAATACGAACAGCAGCTCCAGGCCTATCTGGACAACATCGAGCGCGAGTCGGAAAAGGCGGCCAACCACCTCACCGAAGCCAATCTGCGCCTGGTGGTCAGCGTGGCTAAGAAACACATCGGGCGGGGCATGTCGCTGCTCGACCTCATCCAGGAAGGCAACATCGGGCTGCTGCGGGCGGTGGAAAAGTTCGACTACCGCAAGGGCTATAAGTTCAGCACCTACGCCACCTGGTGGATTCGCCAGGCGATTACCCGCGCCATCGCCGACCAGGCACGCACCATCCGCATACCGGTGCACATGGTGGAAACAATAAACAAGCTGCTGCGGGTGAGCCGCCGCCTGGCTCAGGAACACGGGCGCGAGCCGACGGCCAAGGAAATCGGCAAGGAGATGGAAATCTCGGCGGAAAAGGTGGGCGATATCGTCAAGGTCTCGCAGCTGCCCATATCGCTGGAATCGCCCATGGGCGAAGAGGAAGACAGCCACCTGGGCGACTTTATCGAGGACCGCAACGCCCTGCCTCCCGCCGACGCCGCCTCCAAGCAGCTGCTCAAGGAGCAGATAGACTCCGTGCTTTCCAGCTTAAGCCCCCGCGAGCAAAGGGTGCTCCAGCTACGCTTCGGGCTGGAGGACGGGCGCAGCCGCACGCTGGAAGAGGTGGGCAAGGAGTTCAACGTAACGCGGGAAAGAATAAGGCAGATTGAAGCCAAAGCCCTGCGCAAACTGCGCCACCCCAGCCGCAGCCGCCGCCTTAAGGACTACCTAGAGTAGCACCCCATCGGTTAAGCTGGCTGTAACCACATAGCTCTCGATATCGGGTTCCCCCCGGCAGATATCGAGAACGATAGCCTTATACACCGCCGATTTGAGATACGCGTCGAAGTGCTCCTGCGTTTCAAATATCAAAAAAGCGGCCTGGGCCAGCGTTTCGGGATTCATAAGGAAGATTTTCTGCTTGAGTCCGGGGACCTTTTTGGAGACTTCAATGACACTGCCCAGGTGCTGCCTCACGGCTTCGATATCGGCCAGCTGCTTCTTAACCTCGTCCTTCACCTCGAATTTAACCCTGACGCCTACCATTTTTTTGCCCGTCCTTTCCGGCTGTTACTACCCGGCATTATAGCATACGGGGTGGAGTGGCGGGCACAAAAGCAGAGTTAATAGAGATTACATCTCTATTGGGCGGGAATTGGGTGGGACAGAAATACGTACGCACAACAAGGTGGGGTGGCAGGGCGTACCAGGTTAAGGAGTTTACTCATTCTCCCTCTCAAAACGCGTTTGACAGGCAACCTATTTGATGGTATTTCGTTATAATGAGAAGGGGTGCCATATGAAGTATATCAGTCTGTTCGGATTAGCCGTAATGCTCTTCGGGCTGGTGGTAGTATCTATAGGCTGCGCTTCGGATGTTAGTCCAATAGAAACGGAGGCGGATTTCCTCGGCTTCATCACTGAAATTAATCCCGATGGCGGAAGTGAAGGGCTCGGCCAAATCTCCGTAGAGTCACATGCTGACAAGCTGGTTACCAAATACGTCATCACCATAAACGATGAAACGTTGATTTTTCAGCAGGATGGAGATAATCTCCGTGAAACAGACTTCGAGGCACTGGAAAACCAACAATGGGTAAAAATATGGTTCGCCGGGCCCGTAATGGAGTCTTTTCCCATGCAAGCGACGGCCGAACAGGTCGTAATTACGGATTCTTAAACCTCGCCCGTCGGAGAGGCTATCGAACAGAAACACGTTCGCTAACGAGGTGGGGTGATGGGTGGAAACACCTCTCAATGAAGAGGTCTAACCCCCTCCAAACATCTTCATCATATCCTTCGACATCTTCAGCTTACCCCCCATACCCATCTTCATCAGCTTCCGCATCTGCTGAAACTGGTTAAGCAGCTGGTTCACGTCCTGCGTCTTGCACCCGCTCCCCCTGGCGATGCGCCGACGGCGGCTGCCGTCGATAATCTGGGGGTTTTGCCTCTCCTCAGGGGTCATGGAAAGCACCATCGCCTCGATTTTCTTTAGGTGCTCCTCCTCCGTACCCTCCGGCATCTGCCGTGCCAGCTTAGAAGCTCCCGGCAACATCTCCAGCAGGTTGGAGACCGGCCCCATCTTACGCAGCTCGGCGAGCTGGGTAAGAAAGTCCTCCAGGTCAAAGCTGGCCGTCTTTACCTTCTTTTCCAGCTCCTTGGCCCGCTTCTGGTCGAAGTTCTTCTCCGCCTTCTCGATGAAGGTGAGCATGTCACCCATGCCTAAGATGCGCGAGGCCAGCCTATCGGGATAGAAAGGCTCGAAGGCGTCGGGCTTTTCCCCCACCCCGATGAACTTGATGGGCACGCCGCTCACCCAGCGTATGGATAGCGCCGCCCCACCCCGCGCGTCCCCGTCCATCTTGGTCAGTATGAGCCCGCTTAAGCCCAAGCGGGAGTGGAACTGCTCGGCAATCTGCACCGCGTCCTGCCCGGTCATGGCGTCCACCACCAGCAGCGCCTCGTCGGGCTTCAGCTCTTTTTTGACCTCCACCAGCTCTTTCATCAACGGCTCGTCGATGTGCATCCTTCCCGCCGTATCAACGATGGCCCAGCTGACACCCAGCTCTTTAGCCTTCTTCAGGCCGTGCTTACAGATATCTTGGCTCTTGACGCTCGGCTTCTCTTTATAGACGGGGATTTCGAACTGCTCGCCCAGCGTGGCCAGCTGCTCGATGCCCGCCGGCCGTCGGGTGTCGGCGGCAACCAACAGTGGACTCTGGCCAGCGTGTTTCAGGTGCAAAGCCAGCTTGGCGGCGGTGGTGGTCTTACCCGAACCCTGCAACCCCACCAGCATGATTATCGAGGGCGGCTTTGACGACGGCTCCAGCTTGCTCTCCCCCTCCCCCAGTGTCTTGGTCAGCTCCTCGTTGACGATTTTGATAACCTGCTGGGCGGGGGTCAGGCTCTCCAGAACGTCAGCGCCCAGCGAGCGCTCCCTTACCCGGTCGATGAAGTCCTTGACCACCTTGAAGTTGACATCCGCTTCCAAAAGGGCCAGGCGCACCTGGCGCAAAGCTTCGTCGATGTCCTTCTCGTTGAGCTTGCCGCGGCTGCCTAGCTTGCTAAAAACGGCGCTCAGCCGGTCGGTCAGTGCTTCGAACATGCTCCCATTCTAAGCGTAGAGGGTATTAGGCGTCAAGGCGGAGGCTCCTCCACTGTGCTATACTATTGTCAATGTCCGATATCGCCCATATAATTCTTTACTCGTTCGCCTCTGGCATAACCGTGCTCATCGGTGGCTTTCTGGCTCGACTGAAACTGGTGCCCGACAGCCCCTTAGGCCGGGAAATCTCTCACGGCGTTATTGCCTTCGGCGGCGGCGTGCTGGTAGCGGCGGTGGCTTTCGTGCTGGCCCCCAAGGGCATAGAACTGCTCTCACTGCATACACTTATCCCCGTCTTTTTGCTCGGTGTGGTCAGCTTCTTATTCCTGGACAGGTTCATCGCCCGCCGCGGCGGCCGGGCCGCCCAGCTTATAGCCATGATGATGGACTTCATCCCCGAAGCCATCGCCCTGGGAGCGGTCTTCTCCACCGACAGAAAGACCGGCCTACTGCTGGCGCTATTCATCGGCCTGCAGAACCTGCCCGAAGCCTATAATTCTTTCGGCGACCTGCGGCGCAGCGGCTTTTCACCCAACAAGGCGCTTTTGATTCTGGTCCCCTTCAGCCTGGCGGGTATAGCTGCCGCCTTAGCCGGCTACTCGTTTCTCTCCGGTCACCAGGAGCTGGTAGCCTGTCTGATGGTATTCGCGGCGGGTGCCATACTCTATATCATCTTTCAGGACATAGCGCCGATGGTCAAACTGAGGAACCACTGGACGCCGGCGACGGGTGCCGCCCTGGGCTTTCTTCTGGGGATGATTGGGGAGAAAATCTTAAGCGGAATGGTCTAAAGATACCCTTCGACCAAGCCAGCCACATATTCGGCGATAGCCGGGGCGGCGGTAAGCCCCGGTGACTCGATACCGATGAGGTTGATTAACCCCGGCAGCCCCCTCTCAGCCTCATCCCTGATGACGAAGTCGCGGAACTCTCCCCCCGCTTCCTGCAATTTGGGCCTGATGCCGGCCATCTCCGGTTCTAGGTCATCGTAGTCGATGGCAGGCAGAAGTTTCTTTACCGAATCGTAGAAAAGCTCTTGGTAGCGATTATCGACGGAATAGTCCAGGCTATCTACATAGTGGTGACTCGGCCCCAGACGCACCCTGCCCTCCAGGTCGGTGGTAATGTGTATGCCTACGCCAACGATATTTGACGGCGGCACCGGGTAGATCAGCCGGTTAACCAGCGTATTCTGGCGGCGCCTCAGGCTGAAATACTCCCCCTTACAGTAGTGCAGGCGGTAGCCCGCCTCATTTGTATCTATCCCCGCCAGCCCGGCCACCTTATCGCTGTAAAGACCGGCCGAGTTTATCAAGACCCCGGTGCTAAAAGATGACTTTCCCCCACTGTCCTCGACGGTGACCTCGTAGCCGTCGTTAGCTTTGTTTATGTCAACTACCCGACTTCGGTAAGCAACCTGGGCTCCCCCCTCCATCGCCCTGGCGATGAAGTATTGCATCAGACCGTGTGAATCAACGATGCCACTCGAAGGCGACAGCATGGCGGCTACCCCCTCTACGTTGAGCTCTAATGCCTTCAGCTCATGAGACGAAAGCAGCCTGAGGTCAGCGGCATCATTACGTCTGCCTCGTTCCAGCAGCTTTTCTAATTCTTCGACCTCATCATCATTAACGGCGACAATCAGCTTGCCCAACCTCTTGTGGCCAATGTCATACTGATTACAAAGGTCATACAGAATGCGGTTGCCGGCGACGCATAGCTTGGCTTTGACAGAGTCTTTAGGATAATAGATACCGGCGTGAATCACCCCGCTATGACGGCTGCTTGTCTCCAGCCCGAAGCCCTCGTTCTTCTCCAGAACGTAGACCTGGCGGTTCGCCCTGGCCAGCTGTGCGGCGATAGCTAACCCGACTACCCCCGCCCCGATTATGGTTATATCGGCTTTATCAGGCATAATGTTATTAGTTTACCATTTAATCGAAGAAGCGTCATTTTGAACGGAGTATGAAAAGTATGATATAATACACTTATCCTATCTTTCCAAGAGGAGGATGAAAATGAAAGGCGGACACTTTAAGGGCGAACCCCCCAAATTCTACGGCTCAACGACCGTCGGCGAGCGCGGTCAGGTGGTCATCCCCGCCGAGGCGCGCCGCGATTTCGAGCTAACGCCTACCACCAAGCTGCTCGTCTTCGGCAACCAGAGCCACGGCGGCATCATGCTGACCAAAGCCGAAAGCGTCTCGGAACTCATCACCATGGCTACCGATATGATTGCCAAGCTGCAAACGCTGAGCAAGAACCTAGAAAAAGAAGGTGAAACGAGTGGAAGTAATTAAAGCCAAGAATCTGGTAAAAAAGTTCGGCAAGTTGGAGGCGGTGAAAGACGTTTCTTTCGAGGTACAACCCGGTGAGATATTCGGTTTCCTGGGCCCCAACGGTGCCGGCAAAACGACCACAATCAACGTGCTTTGTACGCTGCTCGCCCCTACCGAAGGAGAGGCCATCGTCAACGGCTTTAACGTCGTTAAAGAGCGCGACCAGGTACGCAGCTCGATAGGCCTGGTCTTTCAGGAGCCAGCGCTGGACGATTACCTGACGGCGGAACAAAACATGCGTTTCCACGGCTATGCTTACCGTATCCCCAAGTCAATCCTGGAGCCACGGATGAAGGAATTGCTCGAAATGGTGGAACTCTGGGACAGAAGGAAGGAGAAAATCGACAACTATTCCGGGGGTATGAAGCGCCGTCTGGAGATTGCCCGCGGCCTGCTGCACCACCCCAAGTTGCTGTTTCTGGACGAACCCACTCTGGGGCTAGACCCCCAGACCAGAAACCGTATCTGGGAGCACATCAGGGCACTGCGCCAAAAGGAGAACTTGGCCATATTCATGACTACGCATTACATGGATGAGGCGGAGAACTGTGACCGCATCGCCGTTATTGACTACGGCGAAATTGTGGCCATGGATACGCCGGACAAGCTCAAGGATGATATCGGCGGCGATGTGGTCACCATAAAGACGGAGGACAACGACAAGGCGGAAAGCCTGCTCAAAGAGCAATACAACCTCCAGCCGAGTCAGGAGAACGGAACGATAAGGTTTACCGTGCCCCACGGCGAGGAATTCCTGCCCGGCTTTGTTTCCGGCTTCCCCCTGCGCCTTACTTCCATAGGCCTACGTCGTCCCACGTTGGAAGACGTCTTCCTGAAGCTCACCGGCCGCGCCATTAGGGAGCAGGAAGCCGACCAGATGCAACAGATGTTCAAAAAACACATGAGAATGAGAGGTCACTGAAGCGAAAATGACAAAGTTCTTTCATTCAATATGGGTAATAGCCTACCGCGAGTTCCTGCGCTTCATCCAGGACAGAATGCGCATGATTTCTTCTTTTGTTATGCCCGTTCTCTTCCTGATAATATTCGGCGCCGGCTTCGGCGAGCTTATCGGCCAGATGATGCCGGGGGTGAACTACATCCAGTTCATGTACCCGGGCATTCTGGCCATGACGGTGCTGATGACCTCCATCATGTCGGGGGTTTCCATTGTCTGGGATAGAGAGTTCGGCTTCCTCAAGGAGGTGCTGGTCTCCCCCTTAAACCGTAGCGGCATACTGCTGGGCAAGGCTGTCGGCGGCGCCGGCATCGCCGTCATGCAGGGGCTCATCATGCTGGTCATCGCCCCCTTCGTGGGCGTTTCTCTGAGCCTGGGGATAGTGCTCGGGCTGATACCGCTGATATTAATCCTTTCCCTGTCACTATCGGCGCTGGGGCTGCTCATCGCCGCCCGCATGCGCTCCCAGCAGGGTTTCCAGATTACCATGCAGCTGGTCATCTTCCCCATGATGTTCCTCTCCGGCATCTTTTTCCCACTGAGTAATGTGGCCACCTGGATGGAGGTGCTTTCCAAGATTAACCCCGTCACCTACGCTATCGACGCCATCCGCCAGGTCTTTTTGGGCACTCAGGCCGCCGGGGTAACCATATTCGGCCATACCATGGGTATTTGGGAATCGGCGCTGCTGGTCGCCGCCGTGGGCGCGGTGCTGCTCGCCGGCGCTATCTGGTCTTTCAACCGCCAGGAGTAGAAGAACCCCCTAGGCAAACCTTCAGGCCCCGCCTTAACAGCCAAAGGCGGGGCTTTTTTCTCAGCCACTTTGTCATCCTCGGCCAAGACGTCTATAATATTAATCGACCTTAATATCAATCGACCTTATAGCCAAACCGGAGCCGGTTCGCTCCAGCCGGTCCTGTCTCACCACCCTAGCACTAAGGAGGCGACTTTGCACCCTGCAATGGAAAGATTCTTAAAACCCACCAATGTAATCGACAGCGACCACCCCACCGTGCGGGAGAAAAGCGGTGAATTAATCGAAGGCAAAGAGGACGTTATCGAAAAGGCCAAAAGCCTCTTCTACTTCGTGCGCGACGAAATCAAATATAACATCTACGTATCGAAGTCTCGCCCCGAGTACTTCAAAGCGAGCCGTACCCTGTCGCGAAAAGAGGGCTACTGCGTCCAGAAAGCCGTCCTCCTGGTAGCCCTAGGCCGGGCGGCGGGCATTCCCGCCGGCCTGGGCTTCGCCCGGCTCAGGAACAACCTGCTCCCCCAGAAAACGGTTGACTGGCTGGGAGGTAACATCATACCCTTCCACGGTTACGCCGAATTTTATCTCAACGGGGATTGGGTCAAGGCCACCCCCGCCTTCGACCTCAAGCTCTGCCAGAAGAACCGCTTCGTGCCGGTGGAGTTCGACGGCAGAACCGACGCCATGTTTCCCCTTCACGACCAGGACGAGCGGCTGCATTTCGAATACATCAAAGACCTCGGCCGTCACTATGACGACCTGCCGCTGGAAAAACTGTTTAAGGCGCTGATTAAAACCGCAGGCCCCCACGCCCTCGAACCACCCCCGCCATAACCGGCGGCTGTCCCTTTTGCAAAAGCGAAGACCCCCGCTTTAACATCAAAAGACGGAGCTCGGTTATACATAGGTACCGGTTATTCTAGCCGATACAGGACTATTGTATAGCTTTATCAGGCACCGCATGACTATTAGTTTATTGACAAGATGGATATAATGACGTAGGCTTAACTGGAGTAGATATATATTAGATATATACAAAGGCGTCTAGACTAAACTCAGAGGAGGCACGCAATCAATGAAGAAATACCTCACCTATCTTGTAATCCTGCTACTGGTATGCACGGTAAGCCTGGTGGGCTGCAAAGATAAAGTAACGCCAACCGTAAACCTGGAAACGCCCACCAACGGCAGCTCGGTCAGCTCGCTGACCCCGATACTGTCCTGGAACTACGAGTACGCCGATGCTACCTTCCGCCTGCAACTATCGACCGACGGTAGCTTCCAGGACCTGGTCATAGACCAATCGGATATCAGCAGCCCCAGCTACACCGTACCCAGCGGCAAGCTGAGCGAAGGCCAGACCTACTACTGGAAGGTAAACGCCACCAAGGATGACCAGGTATCGGAATGGTCGTCCGCCTGGTCCTTCCAGACACCCGGGGCGGCGACAGAGGTAGGAACGGTCATTGTCCAGGCCACCCTCGATGGCTCCCCCTGGACGGGGAACGTTAGCTACACCCTGAGCGGGGCCGAGAGCTACTCGGGCTCCTCAGTAAACCAGACCATCACTAACGCCGCTGTCGGCAGCTACACGCTGGGTTATAACTCCGGCGGTCCAGCCGCCGCTTCCCTAGCCAACATTTCGCCAAGCTCGACCCAGACGCTATCCGCCGGGGGCACGACAACCTTCACCCTTAACTTCACCACCACCGGTATCAGCGGTATCCAAGTCCAGGCTACCCTCGATGGAGCTTCCTGGACGGGCAACGTCAACTATACCATAACCGGGCCGGAGGGCCATTCCGGAACTTCGGTACCGGCAACATTCAGCAATCTGACCAGCGGCAACTATACCGTGGGCTACAACTCCGGCGGCCCGGCCGGGGCGACATTAGGCAGCATTTCACCGAGCCCGACACAGGCCGTAACGCAGGGTGCGACTGCCACCTTCACCCTCAACTTCCATTCGGAAAACACGAGCGCCATCAAGATTCAGGCGACCCTGAACGGCTCCATCTGGAACGGCAGTATCAGCTACGCCATACACGGGGCGCTACAGGATTCCGCCAGCTCGGTGCCCTATACCTTCACCAACCTGCCCATCGGAAGCTATTCACTGGTATATAAATATGGCGGCCCGCCCAACGCCACCCTGATGAGCATCACACCGCAACCGACCCAGACCACGGCGGCTAACCAGACCACGACCTTCACCCTGAACTTTGCCACCGGGACCTCAAACACGGTGAGAATCATGGCCACCCTGGACGGCCAACAGTGGTCGGGTAATGTCAGCTATTGCCTGCAGGGGCCGTTCTCGGATTGCGAAAGCTCGGTGCCGCAGAACATGGGCAACCTACCCGACGGGACTTACGCGGTTACCTATCGGTCAGGCGGTCCTGTAGGAGCCACTTTTGTCGGTATTTCGCCATCGTCAACCCAAACGGTGAACTCCGGCGGGACGATAACCTTCAACCTTAACTTCCACTCCGCCGCTACCGGCACGATAATGGTCAACGCCATGCTTGACGGTCAGACCTGGCAAACCGCCATCGGCTCCGGTTCGATTCAATACAGCATCAGCGGGCCGGTGTCGGATGCCAGTACCACCATGCCCGATAGCTTTAGTGGCCTGCCCGCGGGGACCTATACCCTTATCTATAACTCCGGTGGCCCCATAGGAGCGACGTTATCGAGCATCTCCCCGGCTCCAACGCAGAGCCTACCCTCTGGCGGCACGATATCCTTCACCCTTTACTTCACTTCTCAGGCTAACGGCACCGTCACCGTCAATGCCACCGCTAACGGTTCCCCCTGGCAAGGCTCTGTCAGCTTTGTCCTCTCCGGGCCGTATGTCGACTCGCACGGCTCCGTGCCCTATACCTTCGATGGCTGCCCGGCCGGAAGTTACACACTGACCTATCGCTCCGGCGGGCCCGAAGGGATGACCCTTTACAGCATTGACATATCGGCCACTCAGCAACTGCAAGCCGGAGGCAATATAACCTTCACCCTTGTCTTCGTGGGCGAGGGCGAGGGTGGTGGTGGAGTATTGGAATAAGCCACGGCACGATATAGACAGGAATATAGAGAAGCCCTCTCTTTCGAGAGGGCTTCTTTTTTACCTCCCCCATCCCCCCCCAACTTGTGCTACAATAATCTCAAATGATTCCCGTCAAGCTGTCCGTGCGCAACTTCATGCCCTACCGGGACAACGTGCCCCCGCTCTACTTCAACGGCATCCACACCGCCTGCATCTCGGGCGACAACGGCAACGGCAAGTCGGCGCTCATCGACGCCATGACCTGGGCGCTCTGGGGCAAGGCCAGGGCTAAGAGCGACGACGACCTCATCCACCAGGGGCAGAACGAGATGGAGGTGGAGTTCGACTTCACCTTAAGCGAGCAGTCCTACCGCATCATCCGCAAGCACGCCAAACCGAAACGGCGGGGCGGGGCGGGCAAGAGCCTGCTGGAGTTCCAGGCAGCATCCGACGGTGGCTACAAGTCAATCAGCGCCGACAGCATCAGCCAGACCCAGCAGAAGATTATCTCCACCCTGCACATGGACTACGCCACCTTCGTCAACAGCGCCTTCCTCAGGCAGGGCCACGCCGACGAGTTCACCCGCCAGCCGCCGACCAAGCGCAAGGAGGTCCTGGGCAACATACTGGGGCTGGCCTTCTATGATGCTTTGGAACAGCGGGCCAAAGAGCTGGCCCGGGAGCAGGAAACGGAGAGCTCACAGCTGGAAAGCGCCCTGGAGGATATCAACCACGAGCTGGCCCAGAAGCCTGACTACGAAGCCGAATTAGCGCAGGCACAGGCGGCGCTGGAGCAGGCGGAAAAAAGCCTGGCCGAGCACGAGACTACCCTGTCCAAGCTCAAGAAGGACAAAGAGGCTCTGGAGAACAAGAAGCAGCAGCTAACCCAGCTTGAAGAGCACATTGCCGCCACCAGAAGCGATTTAGAGCGCCGCCAGCAGGAAGTCGCCCAGTATCAAGCCCGTATTAAAGAGCACGAAGCGGTCATCGCCCGGCGTCAGGAGATAGAAGAGGGTTATAGCCGCTTAAGCGAAGCCCGAAAGCAAAACGAGGCGCTGAACCAGAAGCTGGGGCTTTTGGTTAAGCTCAAAGAGAAAAAGAGCCAGCTTGAGCTGGCTATCGAGCGGGCACAGTCAGACCTGCTTACCCGGCACAAACTGGCCGAGAGCAAAATCAGCGAACTGGAAGCTAAGTCGGCCAAGCTGCCCCAGCTCAAAGAAGAGTTAAAGCAAGCGCAGGCCAACCTGCAACAACTGGCCGAAGAGGAAAAGGGGCTGGTGACCAAAAAGCAGGCCAGCCAGGAGTTGCGCACCCGGATAAACTACCTTGAGTCGGAGCTGGCCAGCCTGAAAAAAGAGATAGACGGGATAAACGAAAACATAGATACCCTCTCCGCACAGAAGGAGGCAAAATGCCCGGTTTGCGGCACCGAGCTGGGCGAAGAGGGCTTAAAACATATTCAGGACCACTACGCCGCCGACCGGGACGACAAAACCAGGTCATTGGAGTCAAAACAGGTCGAGCTGGCCGACAAGAAAAAGGAGCTTGAAGCGCTGGAAGGCGAAATAGCGCCCCTGGAAACAAAACTTAACCAGGACAGAGCCTCGGCGCAGGGCAGAATCAGCCTGCTCAACCAGAGCATCAGCGAAGCCCAGGCCGTTGATGAGCAGCTAAAAGAAGCCAGGGGAAACCTGAGCAAAATCGAACAGAGCCTGGCCAGCAAAGCTTTCGCCGCCGATAAGCAGCCGGCATTAGCCCAGGTCGAGGGAGAACTGGAAAAACTCGACTACGATTCAGCGCTTCACGAGCAGCTACGCCAGCGCCTTACCGAACTGGAGAAATACGAAGGACCCAAGCGCCAGCTGGAGGAAGCCGACCGAATATTGGCTCAGGAGAAAGAGGCACTGGCCAAAGCCGAAGAAGCCAGCAAGGAGCTGAGCCAGAGGCTGGAAAGCGACACTCAAAAGAGTCAAGGTTTAGCTAAGGAACTGGAAGCCCTGCCCCAAATAACCGCCGATTTGGCTCAGGCGGAGAGCGAACATAAAACGCTAACTGAAGAGCAAAAGCGGGCACAGGAACTAACCTGGGGAATAAAGTCAAAGCTGGAACGCTGCGCCGAGCTAGAGCTAAAGAAGAAGGAAAAAGAGAAGCTGATAAGCCAGGCGTCGAAGGAGGCCAAAATCTACCAAGAGCTGGCGCAGGCCTTCGGCAAAAAGGGAATTCAGGCGCTCATTATCGAGATGGCGCTGCCTGAAATCGAGGCCGAAACCAACCGCCTGCTGGGGCGGATGACCGATAACCGCCTGCACGTCAAGATGGAAACGCAGCGGCAGACCAAGAAGGGCGAGACGGTGGAGACGCTGGATATCAATATCGCCGACGAGCTGGGGACGCGAAACTACGAAATGTTCAGCGGCGGCGAGGCCTTCCGCATCGACTTTGCCGTGCGCATCGCCCTCTCCAAGCTGTTAGCCCGACGGGCGGGGGCCCCCCTCCCCACCCTGATTATCGACGAAGGCTTCGGCACCCAGGACAGCACCGGTATCGAAAAGCTGAAAGAGGCGATTAATTCCATACAGGACGATTTCGAAAAGATACTGGTCATCACCCACATGGAGGAGCTCAGAGACGCCTTCCCCACCCGCATCAACGTGGTCAAAACGGCTCAGGGTTCGACGGTGGAAGTGAGTTAAAGACCGAGGTCATCGGCGATGCCCTTCATCGCCTTTAGGCCCAGCTCGATAAACTCGTCGAGCTCGATACCCAGCTCAGAACAGAGGGCGATTTGCTCCCGGTTGGCCCCGGCGGCAAAGCTCTTTTCCTTGAATTTCTTCTTTACCGAACTAGCCTCGACGCTGGCCAGTTTCTTATCGGGTCTGACCAGGGCGGCGGCGATTATCAGCCCGGTGAGCGGGTCGGCGCAAAAGAGGGCTTTGTCGAGTTTGCTCTCGCGGGGAATGCCGTGGGCTTCGTTATGGCAGAGTATGGCATGGGCCATAGCCTCGCTGGCCCCCATTTCCCTGACCAGGTCAGCACCCAGCTTGCTGTGGGTGCTCATGTCGCCCTCGGTGAGCTCCATGTCGATGTCGTGCAGCAGCCCGGTCAGCCCCCACTCCCCCACGTCCTCACCCAGGCGCTTGGCCAGGGCGCGCATGATAGCCTCGGTAGCCAGCATGTGCTTGATGGTGTTTCTGTTCTCTACGTTGATTTCGATAGAGTCCAGCGCGTCGTCCCGAGTCAACATCGCCTCCTTTGCTACCAGAAAAGGAGTCAGCCTTTTAAAGCATACTCCATATCCTTGCCCTTGTGCAATACTCTGCCCAAATACTTACCGGTGGCGGAGGATTTCTCTTTAGCTATCGCTTCCGGGGTGCCGGTGGCGACGACCTGGCCGCCGCCGTCGCCCGCCCCGGGACCCAGGTCAATGATGTGGTCGGCGTTCTTCATCACGTCCAGGTGGTGCTCGATGACGACCACGCTGTTGCCGCCGTCAACCAAACGCTGGAGCACCCGCAGCAGCGCCGCCACGTCCTCAAAGGCAAGCCCCGTGGTCGGCTCGTCGAGTATGTAGAGCGTCCGCCCCGTGGAGCGCTTGGAAAGCTCGGTAGCCAGCTTAACCCGTTGCGCCTCGCCGCCGGAAAGTGTCGGCGCCGGCTGTCCCAGGCGGATATAGCCCAGCCCCACATCCCTTAATGTCTGCAGCTTGTTCTTCACCTTGGGAAAGTGCTCGAAGAAGCTCAAGGCCTGCTCCACGGTCATGTCGAGCACCTCGGCGATGTTCTTGCCCTTGAAGCGAATCTCCAGAGCCTCACGGTTATAGCGCTTCCCCTTGCAGACCTCGCAGGCGACGGTGACATCGGGCAGGAACTGCATCTCGATTTGGATGTAGCCCTCACCGCGGCAGGCCTCGCAGCGCCCGCCCTTGACGTTGAAGGAGAAGCGCCCCGGTTTGTAGCCCCTCATCCGCGCCTCGGGGACGGTGGCGAAAAGCTCGCGGATGGGGGTAAAGGTGCCGGTATAGGTGGCCGGGTTGCTGCGGGGGGTGCGCCCGATGGGCGACTGGTCGATATTGACCACCTTGTCGATGTGCTCGACGCCGATGATGTCGTCGCACTCTCCCGGTCTTTCCTTGGAACGGTAGAAGAGCTGCGCCAGCTTCTTGTAGAGAATATCGTCGATGAGCGTGCTCTTGCCTGAGCCGGAAACACCGGTGATGCAGACGAACTGGCCCAGAGGGATACGGACGTCGATATTTTTAAGGTTATTCTGTCTGGCCCCCTTGATGACAATCTCCCCGCCGTTGCCGGGGCGACGTTTGGGGGGCAAAGGAATCTTTTTAGCCCCGCTTAAGTACTGGCCGGTTACCGACTCGGCGCACTCCGTGATGTCTTTGAGCGTGCCGGTGGCCACAATCCAGCCCCCGTGCTCGCCGGCGCCGGGGCCCATGTCGATAACGTGGTCGGCGGCGCGCATCATGGCTTCGTCGTGCTCGACGACGACGATGGTGTTGCCCAGGTCTCTCAAGCGTTTCAGCGTTTCGATGAGGCGGAAATCGTCGGCGGGGTGCAGGCCTATGGTCGGCTCGTCGCAGATATAGAGCACCCCCATCAGCCCGCTGCCTATCTGGGTGGCTAATCGTATTCTCTGCGCCTCACCGCCGGCCAGCGTCGCCGAGGCGCGGTCGAGGTTAAGATAGTCCAGGCCCACGTCCCTCAAGAAGCCCAGGCGGGACTGAATCTCTTTTACAATCTGCTGGGCAATCAGCTGCTCGCGTTTGGTCAGCACCGCTTTTTTGCCGTTGCCAATCGTTCCTATCCAGTCCAAAGCCTGCACGACGGACATGGCGGCGACATCCATGATGTTAAGCCCGCCGATGGTCACCGATAAAGATTCCGGCTTCAGGCGCTTGCCCTGGCAGGTCATACAAGGCCGCGACACCATGTAGCGCTCGATGTTGGCGCGGGACTGCTCCGACTCCGTATCCTTGTAGAGCCTCTCCAGGTTGGGGATAATGCCCTCGTAGCCGTCGGAGATACGCACCTTGCGGCCGAAACGGTTGCGGTAAGAGTGCGTTTCCTTGCCCTCTCCGTAGAGCAGAAGGTTAAGTTGTTCCTTACTCAGCTCCTTAACTGGCGTGTGCAGGGAAAAGCCCTCTTTTCGGGCCAGGGGCTCTATCCGCCACAGGTACCAGTTGTGGAACTGCCAGGGCCGAATCGCCCCCTCCATAACCGAAAGCTCCTTGTTCAGCACCAGGTCGGGGTCGACCTCAAGGCGGTAGCCCAGCCCGCTACAGTCGGGGCAGGCGCCGTGAGGCGAGTTGAAGCTGAAGGTGCGGGGGGCAATCTCGCCCAGGCTGATGCCGCAGTGGACGCAGGCGAAGTGCTCCGAGAAGAGCAGCTCCTCGCCATCGATAATGGAGACCAGCACCACCCCCGCCCCCAGTTTAAGGGCCGTCTCCACCGAGTCGGCGATGCGGCTCTGGTCACTCTGCCCCATCACCAGGCGGTCAACCACCACGGCGATGGAGTGCTTTTTGTATTTATCGAGCTTAATGTCTTCGGATAGCTCGCGAATCTGTCCATCAACGCGCACGCGGACATATCCCGCCTTGCGCAGGTCGTCGAAGACCGACTGGTATTCGCCCTTGCGGTCGCTTATCAGCGGTGCCAGAATCATAATGCGGCTCTTTTCGGGAATCTTCTGGACGGCGTCGACAATCTGCTGCACCGTCTGCGCCGTAATCTCCCGCCCGCAGTTGGGGCAGTGGGGGTGGCCGACGCGAGCGAAGAGTAGCCTCAGGTAGTCGTAGGTTTCGGTCACCGTGCCCACCGTCGAGCGCGGGTTCTTGCTCGGCCCCTTCTGGTCGATGGAGATGGCCGGGCTCAAGCCCTCGATATAGTCGACCTCGGGCTTCTCCATCCTTCCCAGAAACTGGCGGGCGTAGGCCGATAACGACTCCACGTAGCGACGCTGCCCCTCGGCATAGATGGTATCGAAGGCCAGCGAGCTCTTGCCCGAGCCGGAGACACCGGTGATAACCACCAGCTTATCGCGGGGGATGGTGACGTCTATGTTCTTGAGGTTGTGCTCGCGGGCGCCCTTAACGACAATACTATCTAACGGCATAGATTAATTGTAGCACTTGCCCCTGAAGCACAACAAGTTCCTTGATTAGATTTCCCGCATCATATATACTGCCTATGGCTGACTATCAGATAACGTCTCCTCAAGCCAAGGAAGGAGACCCTCCTTGAAAGAACTAACCCTAACTGCCGATGCCCCGGGAGAAAGACTGTTCGTCCTGGGCAACGAAGCCATCGCCAGAGGGGCGATAGAGGCCGGTGTACAGGTCGCCGCCGCCTACCCTGGCACTCCCTCCAGCGAGATAACGGAGACCCTCTCCGGGGTGGCCAAAGAGCTGGGGATGTACGTGGAGTGGTCGGTCAACGAGAAGGTGGCTTTCGAGGTCGCCCTGGCGGCTTCCATCTGCGGTGTAAGGGCCATGGCCTCGATGAAGCACGTCGGCGTCAACGTGGCCCACGACCCGCTGATGACGGCCAATTACATCGGGGCTAAGGGGGGACTGGTTTTAGTCTCCGCCGACGACCCCTCGGCCTGGAGCTCCCAGAACGAGCAGGACAACCGCTATATCGCCCTGCAGGCCTACATGCCCGTCCTGGAGCCATCATCGGTGCAGGAAGCCAAGGACATGATGGCCGACGCCTTTGAATTGTCCGAGAAATTCCGGCAGCTCTTTATGCTCCGCTCGGTAACCCGCATCGGCCACGCCCGCAGCGATTTAGTCTTAGGCGAGATTTCGAAAGAGAAGAGAGAGGGCCAGTTCGTCAAGAACCGCGACTGGCTGGTCTATACCCCCAAAGAAGCCAGGCTCAACAAGCCACTGATGCTGGAGAGGTTCGCGGCCATAAAGAAGGCAGTTAATACCCTGCCCTACAACCAGCTTAAGCTGGCCGCTGGAGCCAAACTGGGCATTATCGGCTGCGGGCTTTCCTACAGCTACACCATAGAGGCACTGAAGTGGCTGGGGCTTGAGGACAAGCTCTCAATACTGAAGATAGGCACCCCCCACCCCCTGCCCGAGGAGCTGGTCATCGAGTTCTTGAAATCGGTCAAGGAGGTGCTGGTGGTCGAGGAGCTTGACCCCTTCGTCGAGCTTCACGTCAAAGCCATCGCCAACGAGCATGATATCCCCGTTAAAATTCACGGCCAAGACCTGCTAACCAATATCGGCGAGCTATCAACTAGGAAGGTCACCGAGGCCGTTATGAAGCTTACCCAAGCCAAGCCGCCGATTGATTTCACCAATCTGGACAAGCTGGCTAAAGAGACGGCTCCCCTCCTCCCCTGGAGGCCGCCGGCTCTGTGCGCCGGCTGTCCCCACCGCGCCACCCACCACGCCATCAAGACGGCCGCCAAAAAGGTGGCTCGGGAGATAGGCAAGGACGTAGAGGCTATTTACCCTGGTGACATCGGCTGCTATTCGTTGGGCTACAATCCACCACTGGAGGCGGAGGACACCACTATCTGCATGGGCGGCAGCTTCGGCATCGCCAACGGGCTATCCCACGTGGTCAAGGTGCCGATAGTGGCCCACCTTGGCGACTCAACCTTCTTCCACGCCGGTATCCCCCCTATGGTAAACGCCGTCTATAACAAAGCGAACATCACCATGGTCATCATGGACAACTCGGCCACAGCCATGACCGGTTTCCAGCCCCACCCTGGCACCGGCTACACGGCGGTAGGCGACGAGACGGCCCAGATAAAGCCGGAGGATGTCGCCCGAGCCTGCGGGGTAAAGTTCGTCAAGGTTATCGACCCCTTCGAGCTTAAAAAGGCCGCCCAGACCATAGAAGACGCCATCAGGTTCGACGGCCCCGCCGTCATCGTCTCCCGGAGGCTCTGCACCATGATTGACCAGCGGGAGAGGCGGAAACGAAAAGAACCGACCATCCCCTATTTCGTAGACCAGGAAAGGTGCAGCGGCAAGTGTAACGCCTGTATCGAGCTACTGGGCTGCCCGGCCATAATCAAAGAGGACGGCCAGACCGTCATTGACCAAACGCTCTGCACCGGCTGCGGCCTATGCGCCCAGGTCTGCCCCTACAAAGCGATAATAGAGGTGAACCAATGACCAAAGAATTCAACGTGCTGATAACCGGTGTCGGCGGGCAGGGGGTAATTCTGATGTCGGAGCTGCTGGGCGGGGCGGCGGTCAAGGACAAATTGAAGGTCAGGGGCTCGGAGATACTGGGCATGGCGGTGAGGGGCGGCTCGGTAACCAGCGCCATCCGCCTCGGCGAAGACGTCTACGGCCCCTTAATCCCCGACGGTAAGTGCAGCGCCCTGGTCGGCATGGAACCCTCGGAGGCGTTGCGGAATATCACCTGCCTCTCCAAGTCCAGCCTGGTCATCGTCAACACGGCGACAACCGTGCCTTTTACCGTCCCCCTGGGGCAAAGCCGCTACCCCAGCCTGGAGACAATCCTGGAGAAGCTGAATAAAGCCGCGGAGAAGGTAATCACGCTCGACGCCGCCGGACTGGCTCTGAAAGCGGGCAGCCTGCTCACCACCAATGTCGTCATGCTGGGGGCATTGTTCGGCACCGAGCGCCTGCCCATAAAACTGGCCACCATCAAAGAAATTATCGAGGAACGCTTCCCGGCCAAAGTAGCGCCAGTTAATATCAAAGCCTTTGATTTGGGCTACGAGAGCTGTCGGGTGGCTTTGAAGAGATAGGAGCTACTTTATCAGCTCCATGATGTGCATCACCTTCACGGGCACCTTGTGGCGCAGCAGGCTGTCGATGAGCTGAATCTCGCAGCCCGGACAGCTGCTGACCACGATATCGGCGCCGGTGGACTTAATCG